>DASUPQ010000499.1 GCA_036280995.1 Actinomycetota bacterium
CGGGCGGCCCCGGCCATCACCAGCCGAAGCCCGGGGGTGGCCTCGGGCGAGGATCAGGCGACCCGGGCCACGGCCAGGGGCGGCGCCGGAGCACCAGGCACGACCGAGCCCGCTCCATCGACCACCAAGGAGCCTGCCACCACCAGAGCGCCCACGACCCCTACCACTGCCGCACCCAAGACCGGCCTTCCGGCCGGTTGGCGCGCCTTCACCAACCGGGCCGGCAACAACCGCGCCGGCGTCCCCCCCGGGTTCCGGGCCCGCACCCGCGAGAGCTACAACGCCACCGTCATCGAGGAACCGCGCGACCCCGGGCGGGTGTTCACCGTGCGCTCCCAGAACCCCTCCGCCCTGCTGCCCCAGGCGTCGCGGGACTACCGCAGCTGGGCTCGGCGGAACTTCGCTGGCTTCCGCGAGGTCAGCTACGAGGAGAACCAGACCTACGCCGGCCATAAGGGGGCGGTGGTGTTCGAGTACGAGGCGGTCAGGGACGGCCGCCGGGTCCACGTCAGCCACGTCAACCTCAAGGGCCGGAGCTGGGGCTACAACGTCGAGTTCATCGTCCCGGCCGAGCAGTGGGACGCCTCCCAGGACCTGGCCCGCCAGTTCGAGCAGGCCTTCCAGCCGCTCGGCTGACGGCGTTACGCCCCAAGCAAGCAGGCATTCAGGAGTCGCCTGGCGGCTCAGTAAGCCCTGCCCAGCGTCAGCTGGGATCTCCCGGGAGGTCAAGTTTGGGTTCATATGGCGTCGGCAATGTACCCATGGAATCGCCGCCCGACCTTGGAGGCCTCGTGGATCGATCGCTTCGCCATCTCGGCCAGAGCTTGGTCGTGATGGGAGCGTTGCTTGGGGCCGCCCTCGGCGTCGGCTTGGCCCTGATCGTGGAGAACGCCGACACCAGCGGGGCTGTGGTGGCGCCAGGGCGGGAACGTGCGGCGGTGCTGGCCGCCGACCCACCCAGCGGCCGACCCCCGGTCTCCCGAGGGGCCGGTTCCGCGGACTCGGCAGCCGGCAACGGGGCCTCCGGAAGTCAGCGAGCCGAAGCGGCCGACCAAGCCGACCAGAGTGACGGGGAAACCGACAAGAAGAACAAACGCCACGACAAACCTGGCAAGGGTAAGGACAGACCGGGCAAGGACAACGGCAGGTAACCGGGCGCTGCCCAACTGCTCCATCCCTGGTCAGGAGGTTGCCGTCGCTAGCTGGGCGCGAGCGTCACCCCGACGATCAAGAACAGGATCGACCCCAACGCGATCACCAGCGCGATCAAGATGTACGCGGGTGGCCGGAGCCGGCCGGCTGGATGACGATGACGTTCATGAATCCCCCCTCAGGCCTCAAAGCGTGCAGGCTGCTCCACCGCCGCGGGGTTGGCGCCCTGCCCACGCCGAAGCGGACGTCCTGCAAGCCGCGATGGAGCCGAGTCCGGGCCGGCCGCCGCAGCGCGTGGGGACATTGGCGCAAACGCCCTGACCACATCGATCAGCACAGAACCGCGTGTAACGCAACAGATGGCGCCGACGCTTTACTAGTCGGTTACGCCTGTTCGTTGTGTCGCCGCCCGGCGCTGCCGGCTGTCCCCTGAGGAGGTCCCCCACCACCTAGAACCAGCGGCCTCCTGCCCATCCCCCACGTTCCACCCTTGAGGTCGCTGGCCCCCCAGAACGCTCTACAGCTTCAAACCGTCCGGTCAGCAGCCGCCACGGTCAGGTCGCGCGGACCTGGCTTGTGCTGTGTTCGCCTCCTTCCCCCGAGGGCGGAGAGGGGCGGCTGTCTTGTTTGTCCTGTTAGGTGGCGAGCGGCCCAGCAGATCGCCGCTCAGAGGAGAAGGTAGGGATTCATGGCCAAGCATGTACGTGTCGGGAACCTGAAGGGGGCCCGCCTGCTCGTCGTTGCTCTGGTGGTGGTCACCGGGCTGAGCGTGACGGGACTCGCTGTTGCCAGCCAAGGCGACCCGGACAAGGTCCTGACGGTCGACAACCCCAACGTTTCCTGCGCGTCGCCGGTGGCGGGTGCCAAGGTTGAGGGGAACCTGGGGACGACGATCTCGTTCTCGGCGGCAGATCCCATCGACTTCGTGACGGTGAAGTCTGGTGAGGGCGCGGTGGTGGTGTCGGCCACCTTCGACACGACCTCGGGAACGATCACGCTGTCCAAGGACGTCTCCAACTACGTGGTCTGGACCTGTCCACCGGCCACGACCACCAGTGGCGCGACCACCACCTCGGGAGCGACCACGACCACGGTCAAGCCGACGACCACCACCGGGGCGACGAGCACCTCGGGGGCGACCAGTACCTCGGGGGCGACCACGACCACGGTCAAGCCGACCACGACCACCGGGGCGACGAGCACCTCGGGGGCGACCAGCACCAGCGGGGCGACGACGACCACGGTCAAGCCCACGACCACCACTGGGGCGACCACGACCACGGTCAAGCCGACGACCACCACCGGGGCGACCACGACCACGGTCAAGCCGACGACGACC
>DASUPQ010000500.1 GCA_036280995.1 Actinomycetota bacterium
TCGCCGGCGCCGCCCTCGCTCGAGGGAGGGTGCGGCTCGCCGACGGCGATGCCGCAGGCGCGGAACAGTCCTTGTCGGAAGCGGTGCGACTCTGGAACGAGGTCGGCGCCCCCTATGAGGCGGCGGCCGCCCGCATGGCCCTGGCCGAGGCGCACCGGGCCAGCGGCAGCGAGCACCGGGCCGTCCTGGAGCGCCAAGCGGCCCGCACCATCCTCGACGGGATCCAAACCGCGCCGTCGGTGACCCCACCAGGACCTATGGAGGACCACGACACACCCGACGAGCAGCCGGCTGCGAGCGTCAACGTCTTTCGTCGCGAGGGGGACTACTGGTCGGTGAGCTTCGAAGGACACACCGTCCGCGTGCGCGACCTCAAGGGCTTGCGATACCTCGCGCGGCTCCTCGCCGATCCGGGCCGGGAGTACCACGTGCTGGATCTGGTCGCCGCCGAGACCGGCAGCGGTGCCCAGCCGGACAGCAGCCGAGCGGCCGGCCTGCCGCGCTCGACACTCGGCCACGCGGGCGAGGGCCTGGACGCCCAAGCCAAGGACGCCTACCGCCGACGCCTGGCCGAGATCGACGACGACCTCGAACAAGCGCGCGCCATCGGCGACGCCGAACGGGCCGCGCAGGCCGACGTCGAGCGCGAGTTCCTGGTTCGAGAGCTCGCGCGCGCGTTTGGGCTGGGTGGTCGTGATCGACCAGCCGCGTCCGCGTCCGAGCGCGCCCGAGCCGCGGTGACCCGCGCGGTCCGCCAGGCCATGACCCGCATCGCCGAGCACCATCCCCAGCTCGGCCAGCATCTCAGCCGTACCATCCGCACGGGGACCTATTGCGCCTACGTTCCCGACCCACGCGCCCCCGCCGACTGGAGATTCTGACATCGACCGCGGCGCCAGCCGGCCGGCGAGGGCAACCCCACTTCACCAGCTCACGTCGATGGGAGCATCCAGCGGGTGCGGTCCTGACCTGAGAAGGTAGCCAACTGGGATTACAGGGAATGACCAGACCACCGGCCTGCACCCCGCCCTACCACTGGTCCCAGTGGACCATCGTGTCCAGGGGGTGGCGGGCGGCGGGCTTGAAGTCGGTACCGACGGTGTAGGCGACCGGGATCAGCGCCGCCTGCATCACCGTCTCAAACGGGATCCCCAGCAGCTCGGCCGCCTCGTGCTCGTGGCGCAGATGGAAGGTGGTCCAGACGGTGCCGAGCCCGCGAGCGCGGGCGGCCAGCATGAAGCTCCAAGCGGCCGGAATGATCGATCCCCACCGCGAGGCCTGGACCACCACCGGGGCATGGTCGGTCCGGCCTTCCACACACGGGATCACATGAACCGGCACTTGGTGGATGCGCTCGGCCAGATACCGCACGGCATCGGAGATGCGGGCCACGCGTTCGTCGGCGGCGGCCGCGGCGGCCCGCCGCTCCAGGTAGGGGCCGGCGACGCTGCGCCACAACTCCCCCAGCGCGGCCCGCCGCTCGGGGTCGGTGACCACGATGAAGTGCCAGTTCTGGGCGTAGCTGGCGGTCGGGGCCTGCTGGGCCAGGCGCAGGCACTCGGCGAGCACCTCGCGCTCGACCGGGCGGGTCAGATCCAGCCGCTTGCGCACGCTGCGGGTCGTGGCCAGCAGCTCATCAGGGGTCAGGTCCAGGACCATGGCCACTAGCATCCCACGACCGGCGGGGGCCTGGGATGTCGGAGGTTCCGAACCAGAGTCAGTGTCGTTGCCTATGGACGAGCTGGCGGCTGGTCAAAAGTGCCGATTGTGGTAGGTCGCCTTGGGACGATAGGCCGACTTGGTGGCCAAGGCAGCGGTTGCAGGACCGAGCAGGTCTGGAGTGGTCGAAGGAGGTCGCCAGCATGGGTTCTCAGCTGATCAGCGTGCTGACCGACCCGGGTCGGCTGGCCGCGGTGCGCCAGACCAACCTGCTCGACACCCCAGCCGAGGCCGCCTTTGATCGGGTGGCCCGGATGGCCGCCCGCCTGCTCGAGGTCCCGATCGCGCTGGTGCCACTCATCGAGGACGACCGCCAGTTCTTCAAGGCCTGCGTGGGGCTTCCCGAACCCTGGGCGACAGCCAGGCAGACCCCGCTGTCGCATTCGCTGTGTCAGCACGTACTGGTGACCCGCCAGCCGTTGGCGATTGGCGACACCGGTCATGATGCGCTTGCCCGCGACAACCCGTTGGTCCGGGAGCTTGGCCTGGCGGCCTATCTCGGGGTCCCTCTGATCGACGATTCCGGGTATGCCCTGGGCTCGCTGTGCGTCGTCGACCACCGCCCGCGGGAATGGACTGCGGACCAGGTGGCCATCCTCACCGACCTGGCCGGGCTGGTCATGACCCAGATCCAGCTGCGGGCAGAGCTGGCGACCCGGGGCGAGCTTGAGCGACGCCTGATCGATGTCGAGGCGAGCCTGCAGGCGCTGCTGGAACGTCTCCCTGGTGTGGTGTATGCGCTCAGTCCCGAGGTACCGAATTCGATCCTCTACATGAGCCCCCAGATCCAGGCGCTGCTGGGCGTGTCGGCCGCCGACTGTATCGGCGACCCGGAGCTGTGGGACCGGCTGGTGCATCCCGAGGACCTCGAGCGGGTCGCGGCCGAGGATGAGCGGACCAACCGAACCGGGGAGCCATTCTCGGCTGAGTACCGCATGCGCACCGCCGATGGCCAGGTGCGTTGGGTTCGCGACGAGGCGGTCTTGATCCGTGCTGGCGACGGCCGCCGCTTGTTCTGGCAGGGAATCTTGACCGACATCACGGCCACCCACCTGATCGCCGACCACCTGGCTGAGGCGCTGGACCGCGAGCAGGAGGCCGCCTACCAGCTCGCCGCCGCCCTGGAGCGCGAGCGGGCCGCCGCCGAGCACCTGCGGGCAGTGGATGAGATGAAGACGACCTTCCTGCAAGCGGTCTCACACGATCTGCGCACGCCCCTGACGACCATCCTCGGCATCGCCCTCACCCTGGAGCACCGCGCCGCCGGTCTGCCAGCTCCTGACCTCGCCGACCTGCTGCATCGGCTGTCGGGCAACGCCCGCAAGCTTGATCGGCTCCTCGGCGACCTGCTTGATCTGGACCGGCTCGCCCGCGGCACGCTCACCCCTCGTCGCCAGCTGATCGACCTCGGCGCCCTGGTGCACCGGGTGGTGGAGGACGCCGGCGTGAGGGACGAGCACCCGGTGGTGGTCGACGCCCCACCGCTGCGACTGGCCGCAGACGCCCCCAAGCTGGAGCGGATCATCGAGAACCTGCTCGTCAATGCGGCCAAGCACACCCCAGCGGGGACCACCATCTGGGTCCGGCTGCATGCCCAGGACGACGGCGTCCTGCTCCTGGTCGAAGACGAGGGGCCCGGCGTACCGGCCCAGCTTCGCGAACGGATCTTTCAGCCCTTCCACCAGGGCGGCAACATCGCCGACCACGCCCCCGGCTCCGGCATCGGCCTGGCCCTGGTCACCCAGTTCGCCAGCCTCCACGGCGGCCGCGCCTGGGTCCAGGACCGCCCTGGTGGGGGGGCCTCCTTCCGGGTCTTCCTCCCCGACACCCAGCACCCCGACCGGCCCAGCCCCTGAGCCTCACTGCACCCTTCGGTACTCCTCGGTGAAGCTTGCCCAAGGGGCAAGGACGTCAACAGCACAGCAGTGACGTCGTCTCGATGCAGGGAGAAGCGGTCGACCCGATCATGACCTCGGGGTCCGTTGTCCGCTGGTAACCAGCGGGCCATCGTGGACCGGCGGCCTGCCGCCCTGCGCGCTAGGCCTCGGCCCAGACGCCCAGTTCGTTCCCGCTCGGGTCGGTGAAGTGGAACCGGCGTCCACCGGGGAACTCGTACGGCCCGTTCACCACCTGGCCGCCGGCGTTCTCCACCGCCTCCACGGAACGGTTCAGGTCGGTCGAATACAGCAACACGAACGGGCCTCCCGCCCGCACCTCCTGCCCCGTGCGGAGACCGCCCACCTCGGGTGCGGATTCACCCTGCGGGCTCTGGATGCCGGCGTACTCAGGCCCGTAGTCGTTGAACCGCCAGCCGAACGCTTCAGTGTAGAAGCGCTTGGCCTGTGCGAGGTCGGTGACCGTGAGCTCCACGTAGTCGATGGCATGGTGTCGGTGCCCAGATGGCTGAGACATGTCCTGCATTCTGCACGTCCGGTACGACATCGTGCACTGACGGCCAACTCACGTCGCGGACCGGCAACACGCGGCCGGTAGGCAGGCGGGCGGTCACGAGTTCGGGTGCTGCCACTTTGTTGTGAATGGCACGGCCGGAAAGGACGACGGTGACAACCTGAGATGCACCCGATCGACGTGACCCTGCTGCTCGTGTCGCGGGCTCCGCTGGCGAAGCTGCAGGCGTACAGGCGGCGGATGGCCTGGAGCCTTCCCTGGGTCTCGGCGGCGAACACCGACTTCAACTTCCACTTTCGGCGCCTCCATCCGACCAGATCGCGCAGGCGGCAGAGATCGCCCGGCGCCGATCGCGCTGCAGAACGCGACCGCGACCGGCACCGGCATCCTCGACTAGCTCTCGGAGTCACCGGTGATGAGCGCCTTCACGCTCCAGGACCGCGCCGTCTTCCAGACCTACGCGACCACCTGGCGCGGCGTC
>DASUPQ010000501.1 GCA_036280995.1 Actinomycetota bacterium
GCTCGTTGAAGTCGGTCGGCCCCAACGCCAGGCTTGTTGAGGATGATCTTGAGGGCGCGATCCGCGAGCTGAAGGCCGAGCGCGACGGGGAGATTGAAGTTGCTGGCCCGGACTTGGCGCAAAGCCTCACCGAACTTGGCCTGATCGATGAGTATCGAATCTACCTGCACCCCGTCGTGCTTGGTCACGGCAAGCCATACTTCGCCGGACCCCGGCCGCCGCTCCGCCTTATGGCTAATGATCGGATTGGCGAGGATGTGATCAGGTTGACCTACGTTCCTGCTTAATCTCGCGACTCGCCGGATGGAAATCGCCGCTGAAGTCTGGTCTTGGGTTGGGCCCAAAGCGACGGGAACGGCCCGCTCTGGTGGCGAACCCCGACGACATGGCGCGTGCATAAAGGGCAGCTATCCACCAACCTCTCCGGAACCTGTCGGTCGGCAGACGGCCCCCGTTGCGGTCACAGCGCTCGCGAGCCGGAAGGGCGACGCAGTGCGGCGATCTGCGCTCGCTAGCGGCGCTAGCGAAGTATGAACGGCAGATTGTATTCGTCATGTCTATCCAGCGTGGCGCGCCATTCGGTTCCACAGTGTCATCGCGAGGCCAGAGCGCCTGGGGGTGTGCGTGACGGTTCTGGCGGTGTCCGTAGCCACAGCGATGCCTGGGTGGGCTGGATGGTCTGGTCGACCACGGCCAGCAGGTCAATGGTGAGGGTGTCGAGGTCGACTTGGTCGCGCAGACGGGCCCCGAATCCCTCGATGATCCGGGCGGCGTCGTGGCGTCGCCGGTTAAACCGCTGATCCACCACGGCTTGGACCCGGCGGCGGGCCGGCTGGAACAGCGCGGCCACCGCCAGGGTCGCCCCGGCCACCACCAGAGGGGAGTCTCGGCCCAGGAGCTGGCCCAGGCCCAGGACCACGGCGGCGTAGCCCCCGCCCAGGACCAGGGTGAGCAGCCCGTAGGCCAGGGTGCGGCTGATGATCCGGTCCAGGTCGTACAGCCGGTAGCGCAGGACCGCCGCCCCGGTGGCCACCGGCGGGACCACCAGGCAGCAGCCGACGGCCAGGGTGAACAGGATCGCGGCGGCCGACCCCCCGACCACCAGGCTGAACAGGACGCCAACGGCGCCCAGCCCCACCAGCACCGCGGCCAGCGCCACCCAGCGCAGCTGCAGCCGCTCCACCCCGCGGGCGTGGCGGAACCGCCCGACCAGGGACGCGGCCGCGGCCGCCAGGCCCACGACGGTGACCGCCAGGGCCGTCCGGTTGGCGGCCAGCAGGACCCCGTCGAGGCCACGGAGGTCGAAGGGGCCGCTCAGGGCCTGGTAGCGCGGGTCCACCGGCCCGCCGGCCAGGGTCACCACCAGCACCAGGACGACCGGCGTGGCCGCCATCACCCTGGCCGGCCAGCGCCAGCGGGGCGAGGGCAGCGACCCGGTGGGCGTCAGCAGCAGGACGAAGCCGATCAGGGTCAGGGCCGTGAACACGGTCGCCGGCTGGTACAGCACGGCGTAGCGGGCCGCGGGCAGCGCGCCCGGGCGGACCAGCAGTCCGTACACGAAGTACTGCGCGGTCGCGGCGGTGCCGGTGAGCGACAGGGCGATGCCCAGCAGCAGCCAGCCCACCGGGTGGGCCGGGCGGCGGGCGGCCACGACCGCCCCGACCGTGGCCGAGCTCACCAGGGCCAGGACGGGAATGGCGACGTCCGGGAAGATGAACTGGACCAGGTCGGCCCGGCCGGCCTGGCGCAACAGCTCGTCCAGCCACGGCACGGCGGCCAGGCAGAGCAGGCTCGCCAGCCACAGCGCCCACGCCAGCCCGGCCGCCCACCGGCGCGGCCGGCCCGGTCCGTCGGTCGACGTCATCGCCGGGGTCCTGGCTGCTCGCAGCGCACCACCGATCCGGTCACCTCCCACGCTCGTCAGCTGCCAGTGTGGCCAGCCTGCGTCCGGGCAGCGTTACGAAGGACAGACCGGCCTCGGCTGGCCCGAGGCACCTACCAATCAACAGCGCGTGACTCCGTGCTTGCCTTGCCATCCGACATCCTGTCGGATGCGCTTGATCATCCCGATGATCATCCAGACGATCGGTCTGGATCCTTTTAGAGCCGTCTGGACCGAAAGCGCATCCAACCTGAGCAGCCTAGATCCGTCTGGAGCCGTCCAGATCGACGCCGAGCATCCGTCTCGTAATCGGAAGGTCGTCGGTTCGAATCCGACCTCGGGCTCCAAACAGCAGGTGAGAGGGCATGTGTGGCGTCGCTGACGGCGCAGCGGCAACCGGCGGTCATTCCATTGAGTGGCTCATGGCGCCGCAGGCACCCTCCATCTGCTTCGCTCGCAGGAGACCACCCGATCATTAGAACCCCCAGAACGCCCGTCGATGGGCCTCCTTCGCCAGCCCACTCCGGGCGGAATCACGGAAGTGGCCGATCAGGCCGTCCCTGCGGGCCAGGCGCGTATTCGCGCGCAGTCTAACAACACCAATTTGCGGCTTCGCCGCCATTTCCGGATTTGACAAGAGGTTTTCTGCCACTATCTGATCTCGGACCCCCGGCAGGCTTCGGGTCGTCTGCGGCGGTACCGATCCCATGCTTGGTTAGGTGATTTGCCTCCACTGGGCGGGTTGTGGGTAACTGCGCGCCGGCGATATGGGCCCTCGCCGGGCCGGTCGCCGAACCGGTCCGTAGTGTCTTGGAGGCTGAACGGCAGGTCCTTGACCCGCCCAGCGCGTGCGTTCCCTGTCCTTGCCCCCGCCAGGGTTCCAGCTCTCGACGCGACGCCCCTGGGCGGCGTCGCGCCCGGCGGTCGCCTGCAGAAGGGTGGCGGCAGATGCGCAAGCTCACCACGGTCATCGGCGTGGTGCTCATCCTGGCTCTGGGTCTGGTGGCCACCGTCGGGCGATCCCAGCCGGCGCGGGCCGCGACCGGCGACAGCGTGGTTCTGGCCTGGAACCAGCAGCTCCTCGACACCATCAAGGAGACCAGGACCGGCCCCACTATCGCCGCCCGGGCCTTGGCCGTGGTCCACAGCGCCATCTATGACGCCTGGGCGCCCTACGATCCGGTGGCGGTCGACAGCCGCCAGCGGCTGCGCGTCGTTGCCGACCTGCGCCAGCCCGCGGCCGAGCGCACCGTGGACAACAAGACCAAGGCGGTCAGCTTCGCCGCCTATGCCACCCTGGTCGACCTGTTCCCGGCGCGCCAGGCCAGCTTTGCCAAGCAGATGGCCAACCTGGACTATGTGATCGACGGGGGCGACAACTCCACCGCGGCCATGGTCGGCGGGGCCGCCGCTCAGGCGGTGCTGGACTACCGCCACCACGACGGGGCCAACCAGCTCGGCGACCGCAACGGCGGCGGCCCCTACTCCGACTACACCGGCTACCAGCCCGTGAACACATGGGACAAGATCAACGACCCCGACCGCTGGCAGCCGCTCTGTCTGCCCCTTCCCCCACCGGGCGCGACTGAGTGCCCGGGCAGGATCCAGACCTACCTGACCCCGTTCTGGGCCAAGGTCACCCCCTTCGCCCTGACCAGGCCGGACCAGTTCCGCCCCCC
>DASUPQ010000502.1 GCA_036280995.1 Actinomycetota bacterium
TCGACGGCGAGGGGCTGCCGGTACTGGAGTACCCACAGTCCCCAGGTCGGATGGCGCCGACCACGGCCAGGTTCTAGGAGGCGGTCGTCAACGGCGCCCTCACCCATTGCGGGGACTCGCGCGTGGCCCGCCACGTCGGGAATGCGGTACTGCGCGAGGACGCCCGAGGTGCCCGCCTGGCCAAGGAACGCCGGGACTCGCCCCGCCGCATTGACGCAGCCGTGGCCGCCGTCATGACCCACGCCGCCCTGGCCGGCGTGACCCGCGACAGCATCTACATCTAAGCGCGCTACGACCCCGGGTGCGTCCCATGCCCCCGGGGTCGTAGGCCGGACCCGGCTAGGTCGTGACCAGCCTGGTCTCCGGGCGATGACCAACCCACGAGTGCCAGCGAAAGAGCACCTGGCCATCAACACATAAAGGAACGCCAACAGCGGGGCCGACGTTACCTCCACAGGCGAACGCCCCCGGGACATGAACGGCCCCGGGGTCCTCCCAGCCGGGACCGTTCGTTCGCGCGTAGCACTAGAAAAAGCGCTTGCCGGCCTCAGGCGTTACTTCAATTCGGAAGCTGCTGGTTCGACGCCGCCGCTGTCGCGGCGCACGACCGGGGCCGCCGCCCTGGCCGGCATCACCAGGGACAGCATCTACATCTGAATGCGCTATGCCTTTGCTGGGAAGCCCGGCCCGCGCCGATGGCCAGCCCTTGGGCGGTAAGGGCGCGGTCGCGTCCGGTTGTGGACCAGGAGCACCTGACCATCGACGGACAAAGGAACGCCAGCCACGCTGCCGTGGTTACATCGGCTGCTGCGCCGCTAAGGCCAGCTTCACCCGACGGGTTTGTTTGTGGCCCCTGGGCGGGTTAGCAGGAGGGGCGTACCCCGGGGCCGCCGAGCTGATCGCCCATGCGGCCCCCTCAGGTGACCAGGCCCCCCCGTCCCGGTGGCCCCGAGTACGCATCCCCTACCCCGGCCCGGAGCATGGGAACCGTATCGGCCGCACCGTAGATCCGGTCGGCCCGGCGCTCCCGCTTGGTGAGACGTTCCTCGGCCTCCAGCAGCCCGGTGCACCACCAGCAGCTTGCGCATCAGGTCGTCGAGGGCCTGGCTGGCGCTCCGCCAGTCCGGATCAGTCAGCGCCGTCGTAAGCAGCGCGTGCGCTTGCTTTTCTCCTCTGGGGTCATCCGCCGCGGGTCCGCCATGCTTCCAGCCTAGACAGGACAACGGCCCCGCCGGGTGACGGGGCCGCTGGCATCGGGTCGGACTTAAGGGATGACGTCTTCGAGCAGGATCGCCCAGCGAACCAGCGCGTCACGGCCGGGACGGACACCAGGCTCGACCGGCAGGTTGAGATCGCGGGCTTCATGGACCAAGCGGCTAACTTCGGCGGCTGCCCAGGTGACGTCCAGGACCAGCACGCGCCGGCGGCGCGGGATACGTTCGGGTCGGGCATGAGGCTTGCTGCTCGTGTCCCATGGGGCCGGCGCGGTGCAAGCGCGTGCGGCCCGCCAACGTCGGCAGGGAACGCGAGCGGGCCACGGAGACGCGGGTCTGCTGACAATATTGCTAACAGCCGGACCCGATCCTGGCTGGTCCGAACCGAACGCAGCCGGATGACGGGTCCTGAGAACGTGCTGGCCAGCGGCTCGCAGTAGGTCGAAGTGAACCTGGCGAGACTGATCCGGACAGCGGCGCTGAATTCCACCTCTCCTACGACATCTAGGAACGGTCCGCCAGCCGGGCGGCGCGGGAGGTCAGGTAGCGCCGCTCGGCCAGGCTGAGGGTGCGGCGCGCGGCCAGCTGGTAGCTGGCGCGTGCCGCTTCCGTCTGGCCGGCCAGTTCGAGCAGGTGGGCGCGGACGGCGTCGAGGCGGTGGTGCCCGGCCAGGCCAGGGCTGGTCTCGGCCTCCGTGAGCTGGCGCAGGCCGGCCTCGGGGCCGTGGACCATGGCCACGGCGACGATGCGGTTGAGCTCGACCATCGGCCCGGGCGCGAGGCGCTCCAGGAGCTCGTACAGGCCGAGGATCTGGTCCCAGTCGGTTTCCTCGAAGCTGGGTGCCTCGTCGTGGACGGCGGCGATGGCCGCCTGCAGCTGGTAGGGGCCGATCGGGGCGCTGGCCAGGGCCCCGGTGACCAGGGCGACCCCCTCGGCGATGGCGGCGGCGTCCCAGCGGGTCCGGTCCTGCTCGGCCAGGGGGACCAGGGCGCCGTCGGGGCCGGTCCTGGCCGGGCGGCGGGCGTCGGTCAGCAGCATCAGGGCCAGCAGCCCGGCCACCTCGCCGTCGCCGGGCAGCAGGCGGTGCAGCTCCCTGGTCAGGCGGATCGCCTGGCCGCTGAGCTCGACCCGGTGCAGGGCAGGTCCGGAGCTGGCCGTGTAGCCCTCGTTGAAGATCAGGTACAGCACCTGGAGCACGGCCGCGACCCGCCGGGACCGCTCGGCCTCCGGGGGCAGGCGGAACTGGGCCCCGCTGGCCCGGATCCGCTGCTTGGCCCGGCTGATCCGCTGCGCCACGGTGGCCTCCGGGACCAGGAAGGCGCGGGCGATCTCGGCGGTGGTGAGGCCGCCGACCGCCCGCAGGGTCAGGGCCACCTGCGACGCCCGGGTGAGCGACGGATGGCAGCAGAGCAGCAGCAGGGTGAGGGTGTCGTCGACGGCCGGGACGGCCTCGGGCGGGGGCGGGGCCAGCGCGGCCGCCGTCTGCTCGCGGCGGCGGCGGGCCGCCTCCTCGCGCCAGCGCTCGATCCAGCGGCGGGAGGCGACGGTGACCAGCCAGCCTCGCGGGTGCTCGGGGATCCCCTGCTCGGGCCACTGCACGGCCGCGGCCAGCAGCGCCTCCTGGACCGCGTCCTCGCAGGTGTCGAAGTCGCCGTAGCGCCGCACGAGGGCGCCGAGGACCTGGGGGGCCAGCTCCCGCAGCAGGGCCTCGAGCTCCGCCGGGGTGGTCACATCTCCATCCCCCCCAGGGTCAGGACGGGCCGGACCTCGATCAGGCCGAGCTCGGCCTCCGGCAGCCGGGCGGCGACCTCGACGGCCCGTTCCATGCTGTCGCACTCGACCAGGAAGAAGCCGGCCAGCAGCTCCTTGGCCTCGGCGAACGGGCCGTCGCTGGTGACCGTCTGGCCGTCGCGGACGGTCACGCGCCTGGTCAGCGACGGGTCGGCCAGGGCCTCGGTGACGATCAGCTCCCCCGAGGCGGCCAGCTCCTCGGTGAGGGCGCCGTAGTAGCGGAAGCCCTCGGCGCGCTGCTCGTCGGAGAACCCCTCCCAGATCTCCCGCGACGCCGGGTTGCTGTAGATCAGGATCAGGTACTTCACGGGGGGCCTCCTCGGATCTCGAACGCGTTTCCTCAGGGATGTCGAGACTAGCTCGCCAGCTTCGATCATCTGGTGACCCCGCGAGCACGGACACCGCGAGAGGAGCAGGAATGGCCAGGACCACCCGGATCACCGGCGTCGCAACGGTCGGCGTCCCCGTCACCGACCAGGATCGGGCGCTCGAGTTCTACGTCGGCGAGCTCGGCTTCGAGACCCGCCGGGACGTCCCCTTCGGCGACGGGCGCTGGATCGAGGTGGCCCCGCCGGGGGCGGCCACCACCATCGCCCTCGTCCCGGCCGGCATCCCGGCCGGCATCCGCCTCACCACCGAGGACGCCGGCGCCGACCACGCCGGGCTGCGGGCCCGCGGCGTCGACGCCGACCCGGAGGTGCTACGGATCCCGGAGGCGCCGCCGATGTTCGCGGTGCGCGACCCGGACGGCAACAGCCTTATCCTCGTCGAAGGCACCTGAGCGGCGACGACCCGTGGGGGCGACCATGGACAAGCAATTCACCGCGCAGCTGCAGAAGAGCCCCAACCAGGGCGGCTGGACCTACCTGGTGTGGCCCGGGTCGGTCGAGTTCTTCGGCACCCGGGGCCTGGTCAAGGTCCGGGGCACGATCGACGGCCACCCGTTCCGGAGCTCCTTCATGGCCCTGGGCGACGGCACCCACAAGCTGCCCGTGAAGGCCGACGTCCGCCGGGCCATCGGCAAGGAGGCCGGCGACACCGTGACCGTCCGGCTGGAGGAGCGGATCGACGACTAGACCCATACCCGCGCAGAATCACCCAGGAAGTGTGATGCCCGGCCCAACCCGGCTGGGCATCATGATGCCGGTCGACGACAAGGGGGCAAGGCAATGGCAGATCCCAGCTCCAAAGCTGACATCCAGCTCAACCGCAGCCTGATCGTCGGAGGAGGCGTGCTGGTCGCCCTTGGCGGCCTGCTCGGCTTCGCCGGCATGGCCCTGCTCAGCTCCGCGCTGATCTCGGCGACCCGCCAGTGGGTCGACCACCTGGACCAGCCCCCGAGCGAGATCGCCAGGCGCCGCTGGGCCCAGACCAAGCACGCCGCCACCGTCGGCGCCGCCGCCTGGCGCGACGGCCCCCCGAGCAGCTAGCCGCCAGCAGGAAGAAGCGCCGCGTTCGGCCCAGTTCGGGCCGGGCATGGCGATTTGCGCTTTCGGCCGGACTGTCGCAGGATCCGCGGGTCTGTCGCCCAGGGCCGGGCGACGCTTCCCGGCAACGATCCTTGAGGAGGTCGTGTCATGCGACGCCGCCCGTTCCTGCTCGGACTTCTCGCCCTGCTCAGCTCGACCCTGGTCGCCGGCGCGGCGCTCCCGGCGGGCGCCGGCGGGCCGAAGCCGCCGACGGTCCCCGCGCCCATTGCCGTCCCGGCCGGCCACAAGGTCGTGCTGGACGTCACCGGCAAGGGCGTGCAGATCTACGACTGCAAGCCCAGCGCCACCGACCCTAGCGTGCTCGCCTGGACGTTCCGGGAGCCAGCGGCCGTGCTCTACGGCCACCGGGGACGCCCGGTCGGCATCCACTTCCGCGGGCCCACCTTCGAGTCGTTCGACGGCAGCAGCGTGGTCGGGGCGGCCGACGGCAGCGTGCCCGCCCCCGATCCCGGGTCGGTCCCCTGGCTGCGGCTGAAGGCGGTCTCCACCCAGGGTGACGGGGTGCTCGCCGGGGTCGACTACATCCAGCGGCTGGAGACGCGGGGCGGGGTGGCGCCGACCGGTGCCTGTGACCCGGCGACCGACGCCACCGTGGCCGTGCCCTACCGGGCCCGCTACGTGTTCTACGCCGGCTGACCCTTCCCGTGGGACACTGCCGCGCATGTGGCGACGGCGCGGCGGGCTCCTGGTCGTGCTCGCGGTCGTGCTGGGCGGGGCCGCCCTGTTCGCCGTGGACGGGAACGTCCCGCTGGGCCCACCGGCCGCGGACGGCCCGGCCGTATCGGACAAGCTGGTGCCCCGCGAGGGCGCCTGGTGGGGCAGCTACCCGGGGCAGCGGCCCGGCGACGTCGAGGCGCGGGAGGCGGTCTACGGCCGGCGGGTCGACGTCCTCCACCGCTACCACGACTGGGACGACACCTGGCCAACGGCCGAGGAGCGAGCTCATGCCGCCCAGGGCCGGTTCCTGTTCGCGGGCTGGGTGAGCCGCGTCTTCGGCGGCGGGGCCGTCTGCTGGGCCGACATCGCCGCCGGCGGCCACGACGCCGCCGTCGACGCCCAGGCCCGGCGGCTGGCCGCCTTCGGCGACCGGCTGTTCGTCGGCTTCATGCACGAGCCCGAGGACAACGCCGGCCCCTGCCGGCCCGGCGCGGCCGGCGGCGGGGCCCTCATGGGCTCGGCCGAGGAGTTCAAGGCCGCCTGGCGGCGGATCGTGGCCCGGGTCCGGCCGGTCGCCCCCGACGTCGTCTGGGTCTTCTCGGTCATGGGCCACGACCCGGCCGGGTCGTGGGCGTTCTACCCGGGTGACGACGTCGTCGACTGGGTGGCCTGGGACCCCTACAACTGGGCCGACTGCGCCGGCCGGACCCGGGACGCCTGGCGGAGCCTGCGCCAGGCCGCCATGCCCATGTACGCCCACCTGGACGCCGTCGGCAACACCAAGCCGCGCATGCTGTCGGAGTACGGTTCCCACGACGACCTGGCCCTTGGGAGCAAGGAGCGGTGGCTGCGCGACATCCCGGCGACCCTCCGGACCGACCTGCCCAAGCTCAAGGCGGTGGTCCTGTTCGACCGGCTGGCCACCCCCGTCCCCGGCGACCCGTGCGCCTGGCTGGTCGACAGCTCGCCCGGGGCCAGGGCCGGGTTCGCCGCCGCCGGGGCAGATCCCTACCTGAACCAACCGCACAAATAGCTTACTCTGCTGGTACCGTCCCGGGACGCCGCTTCCCGTGTCCGCGTCCCGGGACGGACTTCTCCCGTCGACTGGTCCGCGCCCGAGCAGGCCGAGAAGCTGGCCGAGTCCGGCAAGTTCGGCCGGGCCGCGGCGGCTAGGCGAG
>DASUPQ010000503.1 GCA_036280995.1 Actinomycetota bacterium
CACCTGGTGGGTAGCCGGGTTTGGTCACAGCTTCACCGAAGCAAGGTGCTCTATGCGGATCGCCGTGGTTGCGCCGCCTTGGTATCCCGTTCCGCCCAGCGGTTATGGCGGCATCGAGTGGGTGGTGGCGCTGTTGGCCGACGGGCTGACCGAGCGCGGGCATGAGGTCACCCTGTTCGCCCCGCTCGGCTCCGAGACCGAGGCGCAGCTGGTCCCTCCGCTACAGGAGGTGCCGCCCGAGGAGCTGATCGGCGATCCCTGGTATGAGGCGGCCCATGCCGTGTCGGCCTACGACCGTGCGGGCGAGTTCGACCTGCTGCATGACCACACCGGGCCGGTGGGGGCGAGCATCGGGGCCATGAGCGAGGCTTCCACGGTCCATACCCTGCATGGGCCGTTCACTCCCCAGACCTCGGTGCTGTATCGGCGCATCGCCCAAAGACACTGGTTCGTGGCCATCTCCGAGAGCCAGCGGTCCAGAACTTGCGCTGGGGCGGAGTGGTCTACAACGGCATCTCTCTGGACCGCTATCCGGTCTGCGAGGCCAAGGACGACTACCTGTTCTTCCTTGGCCGGGCCGATGAGGAGAAGGCGCCGCACCTGGCCATCGAGGCGGCCCGGCGGGCCGGACGGCGGCTGGTGCTGTGCGTCACGACCAAGAACGAGCGCGAGCAGACCTACTGGGCCGAGATGGTCGAGCCGCTGCTGGGCGACGATGTGGAGGTCAGAGGGGAATGCGATCAGGAGCAGAAGACCGAGCTGCTGGCCGGTGCGGCGGCGTTGTTGTTCCCGATCCAGTGGGCGGAGCCGTTTGGCCTGGTGATGGCCGAAGCCATGGCCTGTGGGACGCCGGTGGTGGCTTGGCGCAACGGGTCGGTGCCCGAGGTGGTGGCCGACGGGGAGACGGGCTTTGTCGTCTCCTCGGTGGAGGAGATGGCCGCCGCCGTCGACCGGGTCGGCGACCTGGACCCCCAGGTGATGCGGGCCCGGGTCAAAGAGCGGTTTTCGGCCGAGGCCATGGTGGCCGGCTACGAACGCATCTACCAGCAGGTGCTCGCCGGTGGCGATTGAAGTGACTGGGGTCCTTCGCAGCTGAGGAACCACGCAAGTTAAGTACCAGGCGGCCTGGCGCCGACCTCCCATCAGCCGTTCCGGTCCGGGTCCACGGCATGGTGGGGACTGACAGCACGGACGATTCCATCCGACGGGTCGTTCGCGGCCGGCAACGCTTCCAGCCGCGCCGGCTTACCCCTTGCCGCCGCCGTTGGCGCCGAGAACCGTAACAACAACGCCGGGCACAGGGTCTTATTGGACAACCATGCATGCAGGATTCGGCGCACGAGCAACTGTCAAAGCATCCTGGAGGAGGCGAGCAGGGTGAGCCTTGGAGTCAGCATCTTCCTGCTGGTGGTGGGAGCCATCTTGACCTTTGCAGTGGACGTCACCACCTCGGGGTTCAACCTCAACACGGTCGGGATCATCCTGATGGTCGCCGGGGCGCTTGGCCTGGTGTTGTCGCTGCTGTTTTGGAGCAGCTTTTCGCCCTATCGGCGGAGCAGGACGGTGGCCGGCCCCGACACGGTGGTCGAGGAGCGGCGCATCGAGCGTGATCTCCCCTAGCACCGGTCAGAACTGCTGAGATTGGCGCCCGCGGGGATTGCCGGCGCAGGTGGCGGGTAGGCGCCGGTTGGGCGCCCTGGTCGGGCCGGTCTGGTCACCCCCGACCCGGGCGCTGATCCAATGAGTGACCTGGTGGAAGGCGGCTACCACCGAGCCAGGTCATCTGTTCGGCAGGCTGGCCTCGACCGCGACAGCAAAGGGCCGCTACCTGCGCGGCTGCCGCGACTGCCGCCCGTGGGGTGCGTGAATGCGTTCACGCGGCTTGGAGGCGGTCACCGAGCAGGCTGGCGACGGAGCACTGGCGGATGTCGTGCGCCTTCCCTCATCGTCCCCTTGTCGAGACCCCGGACCGGTGTTTGGCTTGTGGCTGGGGGGTGTGCCGGTGCGGTCTGACCGGAGCAGGACCGCGAGGAGGCGGAGACGATGGCGGCGAGCGACCAGATCTGCCAGTTGGACACGACCACCCTGGCCCGTGCCGTCGCGGCCAAGGAGCTGTCCCCCGTGGAGGCGGTCGAGGCGGTCCTGGAGCGGCTGGACCGGCTGGACCCGACGCTCCACATGTTCACCACCGTCGTGCCGGACCAGGCCAGGGAGGAAGCCAAGCGGATCGAGGCCGACCTCGCCGCCGGACGCGAGGTCGGGCCGCTGGCCGGGGTGCCCACCGGGGTCAAGGACCTGATCTGCACCAAGGGGATCCGCACGGCCTCGGGATCGTACGCCTACGCCGACTTCGTACCTGACGAGGACGACGTGGTGGTGGAGCGGATCAAGGCCGCTGGTGCGGTGGTGATCGGCAAGACCCAGGTGCCGGAGTTCGGCTATTCCGGCACCGGGCAGACCCCGCTGGCGGAGCCGACTCGCAACCCCTGGAACCTGGAGCGGACCTCCGGTGGCTCCTCGGCCGGGACCGGCGCCGCGGTGGCCACCGGAGTGGGGCCGTTCTCGCTGGGCAGCGACGGCGGCGGCTCGGTCCGCATCCCGGCCAGCTTCTGCGGGGTGTACGGCATCAAGCCGACGATGGGCCGGGTCCCGCTGTACCCGGGCACCAAGGACCACCGCTATCCGGGCGTGTCGAGCTGGGAGTCCCTGGAGCACATCGGGCCGCTGACCCGCGCCGTCGCCGACGCCGCCCTGGTCCTGTCGGTGATCGCCGGCTACGACGACCGGGACCGCCTGAGCATCCCCTCCGACGGCATCGACTGGCTGCGCGCCGTCGACGGCGACCTGGGCGGCCTCCGGGTGGCCTACAGCCCGGACCTTGGGTACGCCGCCGTCGACCCCGCGGTGCGGGCGGTCGTCGACCAGGCGGTCACGGTCTTCGAACGCGATCTTGGCTGTACGGTCGAGCGGGCCGATCCTGGTTGGGAGGACCCGTATGAGGCATTGCTGCCGCTGATTGTCTGCGAGAGCGACCTGGCCGGCATGCGCAGGCTCGCCGACGAGCTGGGCGAGCGGATGTCGCCGCATCTGGTGGATGTCCTGCGGTTGGACTGGACCGCCGAGCAGCTCACCGGCGCCGTGGTGCGGCGCAAGGCGGTCTACAACGCGGCCTGGCGGTTCTTCCGCTCCTATGACCTGCTGCTCACCCCGACGCTGGCGGTGCCCCCGTTCGAGCACGGCCTGCAGGGGCCGGCGGCCATCGACGGGCGCGAGGTCGACGCG
>DASUPQ010000504.1 GCA_036280995.1 Actinomycetota bacterium
CTCAGGCGGGTTCGATTCCCGTCCGCCTCCGCTGAGCAGGGATGATGATGTCCAAGTCGACCAGCGACCGGCCCGGCCGCCCGGGCCGGACCCGGACCGCGGCCAGGGCCACGGCCGCGCCGGCCAGCTTGAGCACCCCGACCAGCACCCACATGACGGCCAGGCCGGAGGCGTAGGCGGCGTACCGCTGGTGCGGGTCCGGCCGCCCGGTCAGGTCGGCGGCGACCTGCCAGGCGCTCACCCGGCGAAGCCGAGGCACCAGGCGGCCGCGGCGTACCCCGCCGCCCTGACCGGCGCCGGCGCCGACGGCCAGGGCCGGGCCAGGGGCACGGCCGTCGCGAGCTGGTGGCTGGTGGCTGGTCATCTGCCTCCCGAGGTGCTGCCCCCAGGGTAGGCCGGCAGCCGGCCGTCGCCGATGGTGAGGACCCGGTCGACCTTGGCCAGCAGCTCCTCGCTGTGGGTGGCGACCAGGCAGCAGCTGCCCTCGGCGGTCAGGGCGGCCATGGCGGCGAACACCGCCGTGGCCCAGTCGGCGTCCTGGTGGCCGGTCGGCTCGTCGGCCAGCAGCAGCCGGGGACCGACGACCATGGCCCTGGCCAGGGCGACCCGCTGGCGCTCGCCGAGCGACACCTCGGCCGGGAGGCGGTCCCCGTGCCGGGCCAGGCCGAGCCGCTCCAGCAGGGCCGCCACCTCGGCCCGGCCACCGTCCAGGCGGCCGGCCAGCCACAGCGGCAGCAGGACGTTCTCGGCCACGCTGAGCTCGTCGACCAGGCCGAGGTCCTGGGGCACCACGGCCACCGCGTCCCAGGCTGGCGCTCCCCCGTCCGGCGCCGAGGGCCCGGAGAGGCGCCCGCCGTCGGGCCGCTCCCAGCCGCACAGCAGGTTCAGCAGGGTGGTCTTCCCGGACCCGGACGGGCCGACCAGGGCGACCAGCTCGCCGGCCTGCAGGATCAGGTCGGCATGGCGCAGGGCCAGGACCTCCTCGGGACCGCGCCGGTAGGACTTGCGCAGCCCGGCCGCCTCGACCACCACCTGACTGATCGGGGCACCCCCCTGGGGTTCCCCGAACCCCTCCGTGGTCACGGCGGACCGATCCAGACCCGGCCCTGCTCGACGCCGATCCTGGCCCGCCGGTCGGGGAACAACCCCAGCGCCTCGGGCGGCAGCTGGACCCGGCCGGCCTCGTCGATCACCGAGAGCGCCTCCTGCCTGGTCGCCTCCGCCTCCATCGCCCCGTGGCGCAGGTAGAGGGTCCGCTCGGCCAGGGCGACCACCGCCGGGTCATGGGTGGCGAGCACGAGCGCGGTGCCGCGGGCGGCGAGGGCCCGAACGGCCGCCAGCAGGGCCGCCCCCGCGGCGCGGTCGAGCTCGGCGGTCGGCTCGTCGGCCACCACCAGCGGCGGGCCGCCGACCACGGCCCTGGCAAAGGCCAGCCGCTGCTGCTCGCCCCCGGCGAGCTCGCGCGGCCGGTGGTGGCGGCGGTCGGCCAGCCCGAGCAGCTCCAGCAGCTCGGCGCCGTCGTCGGTGCCGGCCGCCCGCCCGCCGCGCAGCCGCGCCGCCAGCCGCAGGTGCTCGGCCACGGTCAGGTAGGGGATCAGGTTGTCGGCCGGCCGCTGGAACACGTAGCCGAGCAGCCGCCGACGGACCCGGCGCAGTCGGGTCACCGACAGGCCCGACAGCCGCACCCCGCCGATCTGGACCTGCCCGGCGGTCGGCCGGTCCAGGGCGGCCAGGATGCGCAGCAGCGAGGACTTGCCCGAGCCGGAGGGGCCGACCACGGCGCTCACCGCCGCCGCCGGGAACACCGCGTCGACCCCCTTGAGGGCATGGACCTCGCCGGTGGCGGTCCAGTAGATCTTGACCAGCCCGCTGCAGCTGGCCGCCGCCTCAGCCGACAAGACGCATCACCTCGGCGACCTTCGCCCGGTCGGCGGCCCGCTGGACCAGCACGGCACCGGCCAGGGCGGCCAGCAGGACGCAGCCCAGGGTGCCCGCGAGCACCGCGCCCGGGAGCTCGAGCCCGAGGCTCGGTGGGAGCTCGGGCATGGGGTCGAGGCGGGGCAGGACGGCTGCGGCGGCGACCACGGCCAGGCCGGCGCCGAGCAGGAAGGCGAAGCCCAGCAGGCCGGCCAGCTCCCAGAAGACCGAGCGGCGGTGGGCGGCCCGGCTCAGGCCCATCCGCCTGGTCAGGGCGTAGGCGATGACCCGGCCCCGCTGGCGGGCCTGGGCGTAGAGGACCAGGCCGACCAGGGCGACCATCCCGGCCAGGACGCCAAGGGCCGACAGCAGCCGGAAGGTCCAGGCCTGGGCCACGAACGCCGCCGTCCGCATCTGGCCGGCGGCGGTGGTCACGGCCGCCGGCGCCTGCCCGGCCCGGCGCAGGGCGGCCAGGGCCGCTCCCGGGTCGCCCCTGGCCCACAGCTCGGTCCACCAGCTGGCCTGGTAGCGCTTGCGTCCCGCGGCCGCGTCGAACCCGGCCGAGGAGACCACCAGCAGGCTCCGGTCGCTCGAGGTCATGCCCGGGAACGCCCTGGCCGTGGCCACCACCGTCACGGCCAGGCGGACCCGGCCGACGTCCACGGCGCGGGCGTCGGCCACCGCCGGACCGGCCAGGACGGCGGCCAGCCGGCCCGGCGGGGCCTGATCCAGCCGCCCGAGCAGGCGGCCGAGGGAGGCGTCGGCGAACCCCTGGCGCCAGAAGGCGCCGCTCGCGAAGCTCGCCGGGTCGACCCCGATCATGTCCACCGGCCGGGAGTCGAGCGTCAGCCTGACCTCCTGGAACCGCCGCACCACGGTCGCCGGCAGCCCGGCGGTGACGCCCGGCGGGGCCTCGCCGAGGAGCTGGAGGTTGGTGTCGCTGCCGACCAGGACCCTGGCCTTGTCGACGGCCCCCGACCCGGTGGAGGCGACCAGGGTCCCCGAGTAGGTCAGCAGCCCGAGCGCCACCGCCGACCCGGTGACCAGCAGCAGGACCGTCCGTGGGGCGGCGACCAGCCGGCGCAGGGCCAGGACCGGCGCCGGCCGGGCCGCCGAGGCGGCGGTCAGCGGCGGGCGGGCGCGGCGCAGCAGGCGGGCCGCGGCGCGGGTGGCCAGCCCGGCCAGGCCGGCGATGGCCAGCAGCGGGAACAGCACCAGCAGCCGGTCGACCTGG
>DASUPQ010000505.1 GCA_036280995.1 Actinomycetota bacterium
GCGCTCCGAGGGTGTCGCCGCAGGGAGCCGGGTCGGGTTGGTCGGCTGGAAGCTGTTCGGCGACCGGTCGGCGACCGACGTGCCGGCGTTCATCGTCGATGAGCTGCGCGCCCTCTGCGGTCCCGGCAGCGTCGAGAACGCCACCGACCTGCTCGTCGGCGCCGCCGACGGCCTCCGGATCATCAACGAGCCGGAGCAGCTCGCCCTGTTCGAGTACGCCGCCTGCCACACCTCCCAGGGCGTGCGGGAGCTGCTGTTCGGGCTGGAGCCGGGCATGACCGAGCAGGAGGCGGTGCGGCTGCTGGGCTGGAACGGCATGCCGTTGTCGTGTCACCTCATGCTGACCAGCGGCCCCCGGGCGTCGTTCGGGCTGCTCAGCCCGGGCGACCGCCGCATCGGGCGCGGCGACCGGTTCACCTTGGCCTTCGGAGTCTGGGGCGCCCTCAACTGTCGGGCCGGGTTCGTGGTCGGCGACGCCGGCGAGCTGCCTCCCGGGATCGGCGACTACGTCGAGCGGCTGGTCGGGCCGTACTTCGAGGCCGTCGCCGAATGGTACGGGGCGCTCCACATCGGCCAGACCGGCGGGGTGCTCCAGGAGATCATCGATCGCCGCCTCGGCGACCCCTTCTTCGGGATCTTCCTCAACCCGGGCCACCAGCTCCACCTGGACGAGTGGGTCAACTCGCCGGTCGCCCCAGGCTCGCCCGTCGAGCTGCGCTCGGGGATGGCCCTCCAGGTCGACATCATCCCGGCCACCGGCACCGACTACTTCACCACCAACGTCGAGGACGGCGTCGCCCTGGCCGACGACTCGCTGCGCAGCCAGCTCGCCCGGACCTACCCGGACGCCTGGCGGCGCATCCAGGCCCGCCGGGCGTTCATGCGCGACACCCTCGGCATCGACCTCCACCCCGACGTGCTTCCGTTCTCCAACATCCCGGCCTACCTTCCGCCGTTCCTGCTCCGGCCGGACCGGGTCATGGCGATGGCCTCCTAGGCCGCCACCGGCAGAGAGGTCTCGCGCAGGATGACCCAGCGGCCAGCGGCGCCCTGGCGCAGCACGAAGCGCGACCGGAACGGGACCTCGTCCTCCCGCCGCAGCTCGGTCCGGGCGGCGTCGTAGACGACCCGCCGGACCCTGCCCGATGCCTCCAGCCCGAGTGTGGCCCCACCCTGCGGCCCGTCGGTGAACACCACACCCAGGTGGAGGGTGTCGAAGCGGTGGTCCAGGACCTCGAAGCGGCCGGCGGTGGCCGCGGCCTGCACCTTGCGCTCCATCACGAGCAGCCGCTCGCCGTCGGCGGCGGCCCGCAGCAGGCTGGTGTCGGCGCGCAGCATCGCCTCCCGCTCGATGGCCAGGTCTTCGGCCAGGGCGACAGCGAGCGCGCCCGGATCCCTGGCCGCCCCGCTCAGGCCAGCCGCCTCCCGGCTGAGGGCGACCGGGGGCAGGGCGGAGCGGTCGATCTTGAGGTCGATCCCGAGCTCGCCGATTCCGGGCGGCGCCGGTCCCCACTCCCGGGCCGGGGTGCCCGCGGCGACGATGCCAACCGGCAGCAGCACCAGCGCCGACCCGAGGGCCGCGCCCCCGGCGAACAGGCGGGCCGGGGCGGGCGGGAGGGCCGGAAGGCGGGCACGGTCGAACACCACGCGGACCGGTGTGAGCAGGACGAGCCCGGCCAGCAGGGCGACCTTGGCGCCGAACTCGGTGGGCTGGGGCGCCATGAGCAGGGTGCAGAGCACCGCCAGGCAGAGGGCGAAGCCGACCCGCGCCGAGGGCCGACCGGGGATCGTCTTGGGGTCGGTGATCATGAAGAACAGGAAGATCAAGACCTCCGGCGAGGTGACGATGACCCGCCAGAAGTCGCCGCCGCACACCGGGACCACAGCCCAGGCGACCGTGATGCAGTGCCCCGAGGCGGCGAGCACGCCGACCGCGCAGGTGAGCGCCACCCAGAACGTCAGCGCCATGGCCAGCAGGCGCAGCCTGGCCGTGACCAGCAGGCCACCGGCCAGGATGACCAGGTAGGCCACGACCATCCAGAGCCCGAGCGGCGCCCACCAGAAGTCGAGCGGCTCGACCACGTCGCTCCCGAGCACGAGGAAGGCCAGCACCAGGCCGATGTTCGACGGGTTGAAGACGTGCCCGCCGCGGAAGCGGATCAGGTACTTGGAGAGCAGCGACACCCCGGCGACGAGGGCGAACAGGTACCAGCCGCGCCAGGACCAGTGGTTGCCCCGTTCCATCCCCACCAGGCGCAGGATCAGGGCGACCCCACTCCCAGTGAGCATGGCGCTCGCCGGCCAGACGAGCTGCCGGCTCTTCCAGAAGACCCACCCGACCTCGATCACGGCGCAGGTCAGGATGGCCGAGAGGAGCTGGGGCACCGAGACCCGGAAGCCGAGGGCCGTCTGGCCGAGGACGTGGATCGAGACGATCACCATGGCCAGGTGAAGCCGCGGATCACGGGCGCTGGGCAGGACCACCGGGTAGGCTCTGGTGCCGAACCTCACCGTGCGCGCCGCGGCCGTCGTCATGCTGGCAGGCTGCCACATGTCCGCTGGCAAGTCACTGCCAGCCCAGGCCGGCGTAGCATCAACCCCATGCCGAACCTCGTCCTTGGTCCGCTGCTGCGCTACGTCGGCGAGACGCAGGCCACCGTCTGGGTCGAGACCGACGCCGCCGCCCAGGTCGAGGTGCTGGTCTCCCCGGGCGGGGTGCGCGGCCGCGCGCCCACCTTCCGGGTCGAGGCCCACCACTACGCCCTGGTCCTGATCGAGGGGCTGGAGCCGGACCGGGTCTACGAGTACCGGGTCGAGCTCGACGGCCAGCCGGTGTGGCCGGGGACGGCCGCCGCCCCGGACGGGCGGGCGTTCCCGCCCAGCACCATCCGCACCCTCCACGGCGACCACCCGCTGCGGATCGCGTTCGGGTCCTGCCGGGTCTCCGCCCCCCACCGGCCGCCCTGGAGCCTGCCCCCGAGCGCCGACCGCAAGCGCGGCAAGGGGGCGGACGCCCTGTACACGTTCGCCCTGCGCATGCGCGACGCCGACCCCGACGTCTGGCCCGACCTCCTGCTGCTGCTCGGCGACCAGATCTACGCCGACGACACCTCCGATGAGGTGCAGGACTTCATCCGCTCGCGTCGCGACGTGAAGCGGCCGCCGGGCCTGGAGGTGGCCGACTTCGAGGAGTACACGCGGCTGTACTGGGAGGCCTGGGGCGACCCGGTGCTGCGCTGGCTGCTGTCGACGGTGCCGACGGCCATGATCTTCGACGACCACGACATCAGCGACGACTGGAACACCTCGGCCGCCTGGGTCGAGCACATGCGGGCCATGCCGTGGTGGGAGGAGCGGATCACCAGCGGCCTCGCCTCCTACTGGCTGTACCAGCACCTGGGCAACCTGTCCCCGGAGGACCTGGACGACGACCCGGTCTGGCCCAAGGTGCGGGAGGCGGGCGACGCCACCCGGGTGCTGCGCGAGTTCGCCGCCCGGGCCGACCAGGAGATCGAGGGGACCCGCTGGAGCTACAAGCGCGACTTCGGCCGGACCAGGCTGGTGGTGATCGACTCGCGCTGCGGGCGGGACCTGGAGGGCGACCGCCGCGAGATGATCGACGACGACGAGTTCGCCTGGGTGGAGGAGCAGGCCACCGGCGACTTCGACCACCTGCTGCTGGCCACCTCGCTGCCGTTCGCCCTGGCCCCGGCCGTCCACCACCTCGAGGAGTGGAACGAGGCGGTGACCGCCGGGGCCTGGGGCCGGCCGATGGCCTGGGTGGGGGAGAAGATCCGGCAGGGGATCGACCTGGAGCACTGGGCCGCGTTCAACGACTCCTTCGACCGGCTGGCGGCGCTGATCGAGTCGGTGGCGGCCGGCCACCGGGGCCGGCCCCCCGGGTCGGTGGTGGTCCTGTCCGGCGACGTCCACCACACCTACCTGGCCAAGTTCACCTACCGTGGCGCGCACGCCGGCCACGGCCACAGCCCGGCCTGGCAGGCGGTCTGCTCGCCGCTGCGCAACCCGCTGCCCCGCGACCAGCGGGCCGCCCACGCCAGGGCGTTCCGGCGCCCGGCCCGGGCCGTGACCAGGTGGCTGGCCCGCCTGGCCGGAGTCGAGCCGGACAAGATCGCCTGGCGGGTGGTCGAGGGACCCCGGTTCGAGAACCACCTCGGCCAGCTGGAGCTGGACGGCCGGGCGGCCATGCTCAGGGTCGAGCAGGCCGTCACCCCCGACGGCGGCGACGGCGACCCGTACCTGGAGCCCCTGTACGACCACCGGCTGTCGGACGGCCGATAGGTGGCGCAGGGGGTGGTGACCGACCTGGCCCGGTGGCCGGTGAAGTCGCTGGGCGGGGAGGCGCTGGGCGCGGCCCGGCTCGACTGGCGGGGGCTGGGCGGCGACCGCGCCCACGCCCTGCTCGACCTGCGCGAGGGTCGCACGGGGCGGTGGGTGACGATCCGGCAGGCGCCGCGGATGCTGGCCTGGTCGGCGGCGTACCCGGACGCGCCCGACGACCGCCTGGACCCGGCCGACCCGCCGCCGCCGGTCGTGACCGCCCCTGACGGCGCCCGCTGGGGCTGGGACGACCCCGGCCTGGAGCGGGCCCTGGCCGACGACCTCGGCGTGCCCGTCCGGCGCCACCGCGACCTCGGCGGCCAGCAGGACCTCCAGGCGTCGGTCCTGGTGACCACCGAGGCGTCGCGGCGGGCCGTCGGCGACGCCCTCGGCCGGCCGGTCGAGCTGCGGCGCTTCCGGACCAACCTGCACCTCGACCTGGACGCGCCCGCCTTCGCCGAGGAGCGCTGGGAGGGCGGCCGCCTCCAGGTCGGCGAGGTCACCCTGGAGCTGGCCAACCCCTGCATCCGCTGCGTGATCCCGACCCGCCACCCCGACGACCTGTCCCGCTGGCCGGAGCTGCTGCGCTGGCTGCACCGCCGCCGCAGGGCCCTGTTCGGGGTCAACGCCCGGGTGGTGACCGCCGGCCGGGTCCGGGTCGGCGACCCGGTGAGCGTCACCGAGCCGCTGGTGCCGGCCGCGCCCCGGCCCTCCACCGACTGGGACGTCGCTCCCAGGGGGGCGTCGTGACCCGGGTGCTGACGGTGGCGACCTGGAACATCTACGGGGGCCGGACCTGGGAGGGGGCCCGGGTCGACCTGGAGCTGACCCTGGCCACCCTGCGGCGCCTGGACGCCGACCTGATCGCGGTCCAGGAGGTCGACCGCGACCAGGCCCGCAGCCACGGGGCCGACCAGGCCCGCCTGCTCGGCGAGGCCCTCGGCATGGAGTGGCGCTACGCCCCGGCCCTGCTCGGCACCCCGGGCAACCCCGAGGGCTGGCACGCCCCGGCGCCCGGGGCCGACGACCCCGGCGGCACGGCGTACGGGATCGCCCTGCTGTCACGCCTGCCGCTGGAGGAGGTCGAGACCGTCCTGCTGCCCCAGAGCGGGCGCGACGAGCCCCGGGTGGCCCTGGTGGCCGGGCTGGCCGACGGCCGACGGCGGCTGACCGCCGCCGGGACCCACCTGAGCTTCGTCCCCGGCCCCAACGTCACCCAGCTCCGGGCCCTCCAGCGCCACCTGGACGAGCGGGGCGGCCCCCGCCTGCTGCTGGGCGACCTGAACCTGTGGTGGCCGGCCGTGCGGCTGCTGTCGCTCCCCGGCTGGCGGCCGCTGGTCCGCGGCGGCACCTTCCGCAACCGCCCCCCGGGGTCGCTGGCCCCCCTGGTCCAGCTCGACCACGTCCTGGCCGCCGGGCCCGGCGCCACCCTGCGGCCCCTCGGCAGCCGGATCGTCAGCGGCCCCGCCTCCGACCACCGGGCCGTGGTCGTCGAGCTGGAGTGGCGCTGACATGGGCCGGGACGCGGCCGCGCTGGTCCCCCTCACCCCGGCGCAGCTGGCCACGCTGCGCCCCTGGTTCCTGCCCGAGCGTCCCGGTCCGCTGGTCGCCCAGCACGTGATGGCCACCGGCCACGGCGGCGGCCTGGCCGACCGCTGGCCGGACCCGCGGGCCCTGGTGGTGGAGACCGGCGGCAACTACACCCTGGCCGGCGACCCCGGCGCCCTCGACCCCGCCGCCCTCCGCGGCCGGGTCGTGGGGTTCGTCGAGACCCCGGCCGAGTTCGAGCCGCTGCTGCGGGCGGCCGCCCGCGAGCTCCACGTCTGGCCCCGGGTCGTCCTCGTCCTCGACGGCCCGGTGGAGCCGCCGCCGGGGCACCGGGGCGGCCACCTGGTGCGGCGCCTCGAACCGGGGGACGCCGGGTCGTTGGCCGGGCTGGGCGACGAGACGGACTGGATCGCCAACAGCTGGGGCGGTCCCGAGGGCCTGGCGGCCAGCGCGACCGCCTGGGGGGCGTTCGCCGGGGCGCGGCTGGTCGCCGTCGCCTGCCCGTTCTTCGTGGGCGCCGTCTACGAGGACGTGGGCGTGGCCACCGAGCCCGGGTTCCGGGGGCTCGGGCTCAGCACCGCCTGCGCCGCCGCCGTCTGCCAGGACATGCGCCGCCGGGACCGCGTCCCCAGCTGGACGACCTCGCCCGACAACACCGCCAGCCTCCGGGTCGCGGCCAAGCTCGGCTTCCGGCGGCAGCGCCACGACCGGCTCCTGGTCGCCGACGTCCCGATCCCCGAGCCCTAGCGGACGGGTCAGGCCTGGGGCCGGTCGAACCAGGACTGGTAGGTCTGGGCGAAGAACAGGTCGCCGGAGACCTTGAGCTTGCCGGTCATGAACAGCTGCATGCCGTTGGCGTTCCCGGTGATCAGGCGCAGGAAGTCGGCCAGGCCGAGGCGGATGGTGACCCGCGGGCTCTCGGCCCGGCCCTTGTCGATCTCGCAGCGGCCGTCGGCGATCCGCATGGCGTACTCGTGGGCGCCGTCGGGGGCGGCGATCTCGTACTGCACGACCGCCTGCTGGCCGGCCGCCTTCTCCGGGCTGAAGGACTCGGCCATGCCGGCGAAGACCTTGTCGAGCACGCCGTCGACGCCACCCTCCTGCTGCTGGATGGTGCTGACCAGCTCCTCGTTCGACCTCTGCTCGACAGCCTCCTTGAGCGACGAGAAGTCCGAGGCGTCGATCTGGCTCATAGGGCAAGACCCCCTTGCTCGGCGGCGGCCACCGTCCCCGGCGGCCGTGTGCCCGAAGCCTACGCGAACGGACACACTGTCCACAGACCGGGCGTAGGATCCACTGCCAGGAGGTCGGTCGTGGAGCGCAACCCGGACACCGAGCCGGCACGGGAGACCGTGCGCACCGGGCCCTGGCTGGAGCTGTACGACCAGCTCGCCGCCCGCGACCCGGCCGGGCTGGACGGGGACGAGCTGGAGGCCCTGGCCGAGGCCGCGTGGTGGCTGTGCCGCACGGGCGAGTCGGTCGCCGCCCGCCACCGGGCCCACGCCGCGTTCCGGCGGGCCGGGGACGCCAAGGGGGCGGCCAGGACCGCCGCCCGGCTCTTCCACGAGCATTTCTACCGGGGCGAGCAGGCGGTCGCGGCCGGCTGGCTGCGCCGCGGCTTCCGGGAGGTCGAGCAGGACCCGGGCGGTGTCGAGCGTGGCTGGCTGGAGTTCGCCCAGGCCGAGCTGCACCTGCACCAGGGACCGCTGGACCGGGCCGCCGTCCACGCCGCCGCGGCCGTGGCCTCGGCCCGCGAGCACGGCGACGCCGACCTGGCCGCGGTCGGGATGCAGCTCCAGGGGCGGGCCCTGGTCGCCCAGGGCGCCGTCGAGGAGGGCCTGGCCCTGCTGGACGAGGCCATGACCTTCGTCCTGGCCGGCGAGCTGGCCCCGCTCTACACCGGCTGGGTCTACTGCTCGGTCATCCTGGCCTGCCGCGACCTGGCCGACCTGCGGCGGGCCGGGGAATGGACCGAGGCGGCCCGGCGCTGGTGCCGGGAGCTGCCGGCGACCACGCCCTACCGCCAGGGCCTGTGCCGCATCTACCGCGGCGAGGTGCTGGCCCTGCGGGGCGACTGGGCCGAGGCCGAGGCCGAGCTGCGCCAGGCCCACGACGAGCTGCTGCCCCACAAGCCGGGCGGGGCCGCCGAGGCGTCGTACGCGGTCGGCGAGGTGCTGCGGCGCCGGGGCGACCTGGCCGCGGCCGAGCAGGCGTTCGTGCGGGCCCAGCGGCTCGGCTGGGACCCCCAGCCCGGCCTGGCCCTGCTGCGGCTCGCCCAGGGACGGGTGGACGCCGCCGCGGCCGCGCTGCGCTCGACCCTGGCCTCGCCGCCCCTGGTCGACCGGTTCGCCCACGCACGCCTGCTGGCCGCCCAGGTCGACGTGTCGATCGCGGCCGGCGCCCTCGACCAGGCCCGCGCCGCGGCCGCGGCGCTCGCCTCGGTC
>DASUPQ010000506.1 GCA_036280995.1 Actinomycetota bacterium
CGTCGACAGACACCACCACACCCGGCGGGACCGGGAAGCTCAGCGCGGTCAGCCGGGCCAGATTGGCTGCCTTGTGGCCGGCCAGGCCGGCATCCGTCGCCCTCTCGTCATCGAGGCCAAACACCGCCCGGGCCGCCATCGTTGGATGCTGAAGGCTCATGACCGACCACCTGCCTCACGCCAGCAGCTAGTGCTGGGCATTTCCTCTTCCCACTGGGTTCAGCGCTGGGAGAGGATTTCCCGCCGCCGCTCGAATTCCTCGCGGTCGATCTCGCCGCGGGCGAAGCGCTCCTCCAGCAGCTGCAACGCCGACCGCTCCTTGCCAGCCTGGTCGCCAGCAGCCCAGAAGGCCCTCCCTGAGGCCGACAGGGCCCAGACCACCAGGGCCACGACCACGATGGGCAAGACCACCATGAACAACCAGCCACCCATCATCATCACCGCACACCTCCTTCCAATGCGCAGGCTGATCCAACTCGACCTCGATCGAGCTCGACAGTCCTGCTGTTGCTTTTCAACCTGCCTTGACGTTAGCCCGCAGGGGGCCTGGTGCCATCCCGGCAGACACGTGATTTCGGGCTCACGTCTTTGAGGTGATGGCGTGGTCACCCAGCAGGCCACGCTCCAGGGCCTGGGCCACCAGCCCGGCGCGGGAGTGGACCCCGAGCTTTTCCAGGAGGTGGCGGCGATGGGTCTCCACCGTGTTAACGCTGACGAACAGCTCCGCGGCGATCTGGCGGTTGGTCAGGCCCCGGGCGATGCGTTCCAGCACGTCGCGTTCCCGGGCCGTCAACGGGTCGGCCTTGGGCGGCTGGATGGCCCGGCGGGCCACCGGCCCGGCCACCGCCGGGTCGAGGTACAGCTCGCCCTTTACGGCCCGGCCGATCGCCTCCACCACGGCCTCTGGCTCGGCCAGCTTCAGCACATAGCCGCCCGCGCCCGCGGCCAGGGCCCGGAGCACGTACTCCTGTTCGGCGTGCATCGTCAGGACGACCACCGCCACCTCGGGCGCCCGTTCGTGCAGCCGCCGCAGCAGTTGCAGGCCGTCCACGTCCGGCAGCCCAAGGTCCAGCAGCACCACGTCGAAGTTGTCGTCCTGGACGGCGCGTTCGGCCGCCGTGCCGGTGCCCACGTCGGCCACACAGGCCAGCCCAGCGGCCTCCAGCACCGCGCACAGCCCCCGGCGGACCACCGCGTGGTCCTCCACCACCAGCACCCGCAGCCTCGACTGCCCCGTGTGCTCCATGCGCATCACCACCCTTCTCATCACCCCCCCAAGGGCAGCACGGCCTCCACCCGCGTGCCCGCTGTGCTGTCGGAGGTGACCTGCAGCCGGCCGCCGAGCTGCTCGGCCCGCTCCCGCATGCCCACGATGCCGAACCCCCCGGCCTCCCCGTGAGGGTCGAACCCCCGACCGTTGTCCTCCACCACGGCCCGGACCTCGCCGTCGGCCGCCCGCACCCGCAGCCGCGCCTCCGCGGCCAGGGCGTGGCGGTCCACGTTGGTCAGGGCCTCCTGGATGATCCGGAAGATCGCGGTCTCCACCGGCGACGGCAGCTGCCGATCCAGCTCCACGTCCAGCTCGACGTGCAGGTTGGGGTGGCGCTCCTGGGTCAGCCACCGCAGCCCGGCGCCCAGCCCCAGGTCATCCAGCACCCGCGGCCGCAGATCCACGATCAGCTCCCGGATCTGCTGGGCGGTGGAGCGGGCCAGCTGCCTCAGGTCGGCCACCTCGATGGTGCCGGGCGAGCGCTCCAGCGCCTCCAGGCCCATCACCAGCCCGGCCAGGTCCTGCCCAACCCCGTCGTGGAGCTCGCGGGCGATGCGCCGCCGCTCCTCCTCCTGGGCACCGATGAGCCTGCCCACCAGCGCGGCGCGCGCCTGCTCCTTGCGGCCCAGCGCCTGATGCAGCCGGGCGGTCTCCAGCGACCCGGCGGCCTGGGCCACCAGCGTCTCCAGCAGATACTGGCCAGCACCGGAATCGGCCTGGGTACCGCACAGCACCAGCACCCAAGCCGACCCCTCCACCCCAATCAGCAGCACCTCCCGCCCCTGGCGGTCACCGCCCACCAGCACCGTCCCCGGCACCCCGGCGGCCTCCTGGACGGGCAGGCCCGCCAGGTCAGGCCCCGCTCCCGCCGGGTCGACCACGGCATCGCCGCCCTGGACCGCCACCAAGGCGGCCTGGCTGGCCCCGGTCAACCGCCGCGCCCAGGCCACCAGGGCCGCCTGCAGCGCCGCCAGACGCGGCTCGGCCGCCAGGGCCACCATCGCCTCATGCAGCCGAGCGATCTCCCGAGCCCGGGCGCGCTGCTCGCTGGCCAGCTGGCCAGCCAGGGCCGAGACCAGCAGGATCGCCGTCATCGGGATGATCAGGTCCCGGACCGAGGAGGTCGTCGAGGCGATCCCCAGGTAGCTGGCCAGCACCACCACCACGACCAGCAGATACATCCGCGGCGGCAAGGCCGCGGCCGCGAACAGCACCAGCAGCAGGTACGCCAGGTAGTAGTCGCTGGTGGAGGGGCCGGCCAGGTACAGCA
>DASUPQ010000507.1 GCA_036280995.1 Actinomycetota bacterium
CCATGCTGACCTGCCGGCAGCGACCTATGGGCAGCTGAAGCGCCACCTGGAATGGGATGGCTACCGCCTGGACGCTACGGGACGGCTGCGCACCCCGCCAGCCGCCGAGCTCGATGCGCTACCCCTGGCCGCCTTGGATGACCCAGCGGCCATCTACGACCACATCGACCGCATTGGGCGGGTCATGGACACCGACCCGGCCCAGGCGATCAGCGGCGCCCGAGCCCTGATCGAGGCGACCACCAAGCTCGTCCTCAACCAGCTGGGCGTCGCCTACGACGAGCACGCCGACGTGCCGGCGCTGGTCAAGGCGGCCCAGAAGGCGCTGGGGCTGCATCCTGAAACCTTGGCCCCGACTGGCAAGGGCAGCGAGACGGTGCGCCGGATCCTGTCCAACCTCAGCCAGGTCGCGGTGGGGGTCGCCGAGTTGCGCAACCAGTACGGGCCCGACCACGGCCGCACCCAAGTCACGGTGCTGTCCCCGCGTCACGCCCACCTGGCGGTCGGCTGCGCCAGCACCTATAGCCGCCTCCTGCTGGAGACCCTGGCTGACCCTGACGCCCCATGGAGGCGTGCCGCCGCCTCACCCTAGCTTCCTGACCCCACAAGAGAAGGCTCGGGCGATTCCGCAGGAACGTCCGGACTGACAGACTGCCGAAGGTACGCAGATGAATGGTCGACGACGGTGGATGGCTGCCATGATCACGACGAGCTGCACCACTCACAGGATCGACCTGCGATGACCAACCGTGACCTGGCGAACGCAACCGGGCTGGCCGCATGGATCGTCGCCAACGATTACCGCCCCCATATGACCCGCAAGATGGTCCTGCGACTGGCGCAGACCGACCCGAAGGCACCCAAGCCGGTGCCAAGCGCCGGCTCCGAGACCGTCTACTCGCTGTCCCAGTGGCACTGCTACCTCGACCCCACCGCCGATCCCAGCCAGGCCCACCGGTATCTCGGCACCGAAGCTCACCCGGACTTGGTGGACGCAGACGAGATGGCGCGACGCACGGTCGCCGACGGGTACGCGCCGACCATGAGCCGACAGCGGGTGCTGTGGCTGGCCAGGACTGACCCCGACTTCCCCGACACCCTAACCGTCGGTGAGGAGAACCAGGAGAAGTTGTGGTCCCGGACCGAGGTGGAGCCCTACTGGCAGGCAAGGGCGTACCCACCATCCGCATGGGTCACCGCTGGCCGCCGGATTGCTCCATCCCAACCCGACGCGGTCGCGGCCGCACCGGAGGTGGTGACGGCAGAGGTGGCGGCGCAGCGCCTGGTCGACCACGGCTATGTGGCTGCCGCCAGCCGCCGCCAGCTCCTCGCACTCGCCCAGCGAGACCCGAGCTTCCCGGCTTCGCTGCCCACGTCCCGCCGCCGGGACCAGCTGTGGTTATGGGCTGGGCAACTTGTCCCTCATTTCGCAGCGGCCGCCGATCCGGATCTTCTGCACATTGAGGCGATCGCCGAGCGGGTGATCCGGATCGGGTACGGGCGGACGATGACCCTGCGGCGGGTGGAGTGGCTGGCGGTCCACGATCCCCGGTGGCCGACACCATTGACGAGCGGCCCGTCCAACAAGGAGACGCTGTGGTCGTGGGCGCTGCAGCTGCATCCTTACTTCAACCCGGCCGCCGGCCCAGGGTTAGAGCTGGACCCGGCGGCCGGGCCCGCACTGGTGAACTGGAAACAGATGGCCCGTCGGCTGGTGGAATGCGGCTATGCGGAGACCATGACGCCCCAGCGGCTCTACCGCCTGGCCGCCCGGGATTCCCGGTTCCCGCGGCCGATTCCCAGCGCCGGCAAGGAGAAACTGTGGTGGTGGCGGCACTGGCAACTCGTGCCCTACTTCTTCCCAGAGGCCGAGCCGGACCTGGTCGATGCCTGGGGGACCGCCGAGCGGGCCGTTCGGGCAGGCTACGCCAAGTCCATAAGCCGCCAGCGTATCCGCGAGCTGTCCCGCCTGGACCCGCTGTTTCCCAGGTCCCTGCCGTCCGTCGGTATCGAGCAGCCGTGGTCATGGAATCTGCAATTGGAGCCGTATTTCCGGTTGCTCTATGACCCGAGGGCCCTTTCCAGGAGGTTCGGTCTCCGTCAGCCGTCCAAGCAGGCACAGCCTAGATCAGCCAGACGCGCCCCAGACGGTGATCGGCTCGTTCATGTGAGGATTGAGCGATTGACCGCCCGTGAGGTCGAGGTGCTCCAGCTGGCCGCCGCCGGCGAGAGCAACACCAGCATTGGCCATGCCCTTCGGCTCGCCCCTGCGACCGTGGAATCGCGTCTGGCGCGCATCTACGTCAAGCTCGACGTCCGCGACCGGGCTGAGGCTGCCTCGCTGTGGCTAGAGACCAGAACCGCGGCGACGTCGTGACCTGGCCAAGGAGCAGTGGGGACCGTGGTACCCGGTCACCGGTACCAGCGCAGGATTTCACGGGCCTTATCCTTGGCGTGCTGGCGGATCTCCTTGGCGATCTTGTCCCGCGCTTTGGCGGTGGGCGCGTGCAGCAGCCGCTGGGCATTGTCCCAGGCGAGTTCCCGCCAGGCGAAGATGTCCAGGTCGGCGGTGGGCGGAACGACCTCAGAGAACAGCCCCGGGCAGAGCACCCGCTGGATCTCCGGGTAGACGACCGGTCGGGTGCGGAACGCCAGCACGTCGTCCACGTGCTTGTGGTCCGGGTAGGTGTAGCGCGCACCCATGTCCTCGACCATGAAGGCCAGGTCGTTGTTGATGTGGGCGTTGATGCCCAAGTAGATCAGCTGGGTGCAGTTGAGCCGGTCGGGCTTGGCGCGGAAGGCGATCCGCCACGCCGGGTCGACCTCTCGGAGGTCGCTGCGCTGCCAGGCCGCATAGGCGTCCAGGTAGTAGTCGGCGAAGGTCGGGATGACCTCGGTGTCCCAGAAGGTCGGGTCGGAGAACTCACCAGCGTTATTGGCG
>DASUPQ010000508.1 GCA_036280995.1 Actinomycetota bacterium
CGTCCTCGCGGACCCAGCCGTAGAGATCCAGGGTGGTCTGCACGTGTGCGTGTCCGAGCCGCCGCGACACGACCCACTCCGGGGTCCCGGCCAGCAGCAGCGCGGTGGCATGGCTGTGCCGGAACCAGTGCGGGGTCCAGCCGGGCGGGCCGATGCCCTTCTTGCGAAGCGCCGCGGTCTTGTCCCGGACCGTTCCCTGCCGCAGTGCCCCCAGCAGCGGGGGCCGCGCGAGGTTCACCAACAGCGGATCATCAGCGGTCAGCGGGAGCCCGAGCTCGTCGGCGCGGCGGGCCAGCTCGGTCAGGTAGTCAGCGAACAGCCGTTCCAGGTCGTTGCCAACGTAGACCCGGCGCGGGCGCATCATCTTCACCCGGGCTCCGTTCGGGTTGTCCTCACGGGGGACGATCTCGACATACGGGGTGTCGCCGCGGCCCATCACGAAGTCGCTGATCCGCATGCCCATTACCTCACCAAGCCGGCAGCCGGTCTCGGCCAGCAGCGCGAACAGCAGTCGGTCGCGCAGGTTGCCGGCCCAGTCGCCGGTCGCCGGGTCGGGGACGGCGCAGCCGTCGAGGACGGCCTGGATCTGCTGGGGCAGCAGGAGCGGCGGCCGTCCGCGCGAGCGGTGTCGGCGCACCCGCACCATCGCCGACGGGCTCGGTGCCGAGCGCGAGTCCAGGTGGGCCAGCAGGCCCCGGGCCGGGCTTCGGCGCGGTGCCCCGCGCAGCAGCCGCGCCGCGACGGGCACGTCGAACACGGCCTCATGCCACCGGTAGAAGGAGATCAACGCCGCCAACCGGGCCTCCAGGGTCTCCGCCGACGGCGCCGTCTCCGATGCGACCAGGGCGTGCTCGACCGTGCGGCCGTTGCGCAACCAGGACAGGAATCCCGACACCGCCGAGACCCCGACCTCTTGCCACCGCTCGGCCTCGGCGCGCTGCTCGAGGAACGTCCACCACTGGGCCAGCGACGTCGCGTAGCCACGGACCGTGTTCGGCGACCACAGGTGGCGATGGGCCTCCAGCCACTCCTCGACCGGAAACACCGTCCGGTAGTCATCGTCGATCACCGTCCAGGTGCGCGGTCCAACCGAGGGCCGGACCGCCAAGCTATGCGCCACGTCGTCGTTCCATCTCGTCGAAGAACACCCGCCGATAGTGACGCAACAACGACGACAATCCACATTAGACACGCTCGTTGCAGACAGAGAAGAGACGAACTCAAGACCCGGTGATAACGGGTGGGCCGAGCAGGGCGATGTTGTCGTGTGCCGCCACGAACTGCAGGGCGGCCAGGTCGCGGATCTTGCGGGGGTCCAGCTCGGGTTGGAAGGCGAAGTCGAACGCGTCGAGGCCCTTGTGGTGCGGCAGGCCGGACAGCTTGAGGGCGGCGCGGAAGCGGCGGCCCTCGCGGACCCCGACCTCTTCGCCCAGGGCCAGGTCGAGGAAGTCGCGGTAGCCCATGGTGTCGGCCTCGGCCCGGGCGACGAGGTCGTCGAGGTGTTCGGCCAGGTGCGGCAGGGCCAGGCGGGTGGCGTGGTCGCGGATGCGGGTGGTGACCAGCTCGCTCATCTGATCTCCCGAGCGGGCAGGGTGCGGGTCAGCGCCCGGCGGAGCAGCACGGTGTGCTCGCCGAGGTCGGCAATCAGCCCGGCGGCCAGCCGCTCGGGCGACCCGGTCGACCAGCCCAGCCCGGTGAGGAACTCGGCGAGGTCATCGAGGGCCTCGTCGCCGGCGTGCAGCAGCCAGTCCTCGACGGTGCCCAGCAGTCGGCGCAGCTCGTCGACCTGCTCGGCGTCCAGCAGCACCGGCGGGGAATCGGGACGGGTCATCGCTGCGCTCCCGCCGTCGCTCCCGCCGTGCTGGTGACCGGTGAAGTGAGTCCGGCGGCGGCGTCGTAGGCCCCCAGCGGCCGGTGCGCGACCGCGGTTGCGGCCGCGGGGCGGCTGGTCAGCAACGCGGCCAGCGGATCGGTGTCGACGCCGGTCGGGGTCGACCCGGTCGTGGTCGGGGCGGTCGCGGGTGCCCCCGGCGGCTGGCTGGTGACGGGGTCGACGGTGACCGCTCGGGTGTGTCCGTCGGGCAGGCCGTCCCAGTGCGCGGGGTCGACGATCAGGCTGCCGCGGTGGGTGGCGCGCGGGTGGGCGGCGAGCACGATCGGCTCGCCGTCGATGGCCAGCCGGTGGATGGTGACGGTGTCGGCACTGACCCGGACCTCGACGCGCTGCCCGGCCCGCGCCGCCCGGCCGTCGCCGGCGCGGGCCGGGACCGAGTAGTGCGAGCCGGCGAAGCTGATCAGACAGTCCCGCCCGACCCGCCGCAGGTGGCGCTCGCAGACCAGGTAGGGCAGTGCCGGCAGCGGCCGCAACGCGGCGTGATCAGCCGTGGCGCGCACCCCGATGAGCTCGCCGTGGGTGCGATGCACCTGGCCCCGGCGGATCGGCACCCACTGGCCAAACGCCCCGTTCAACTCGGCGAGGCTGGTGAACGTGCGGCCGGCCAGGACGTGGTCGCGCACGATCGCGACCTGGCGTTCCACCCGGCCCTTCCCGGTCGGCCGATAGGCGGCCAGCACGTCGATGACGAAGCCGTAGTGCGCGGCGAACGCGGCCGCCTCCGGGTGCAGCGGCACCGCCTGGCGCGGGGCGACATGGCGTTTGACCACGGTCTTGGTCCGGTCGTAGACGATGCTTGCGGGGACGCCGCCGAAGTGGGCGAACGCGCGGCGGTGGCAGTCGAAGAACGTGCCCAGGTCCTGGCTGGTGACAAAGCAGCAGAACGGGTCCCGCGAGTAGGACAGCGTCATGTGGAACGCGTAGACCTTGCCGATCCCGGCCTCGAGCAGGATGCCGCCCTCGTCGCCCCAGTCCACCTGGGCCTGCGCGCCGGCGAGGACCTCGAACCGGCGATGCAACCCCGACAGGCGCTCGTCGCCGTCGTCCTCGCGCGCCAGACGCACACGGGCCTCGGCGACATACAGCTTGATCCGTTGGTAGTGGCCGATGAAGCCGTGCTCGGCGACCAGCCGCTCGTGGATCACGCTGGCCTTCAAGCGTGGGTCGGCGGCCAGCCAGGCGTCGATCATCGGCGCGACCGCGTCGACCTTGCGGGTCACCGTGCCCTTCCGCGACGGTGCGGTCGGCGGCCCGCCCGCGGCGGCGGTCGACAGGTACTTCTTGACGGTGCGCCAGTCCACACCGACCTCATCGGCGATCTCGCGCCAGGTCGCGCCGGCGGCACGCAACGGTTGGTAGCGGCGTAGGTCCATCCATGCCTCCACGGGCAGGATCACGAGGTGGCCCCCCTCCGGTCTTGTCTGCTTGGCGGCTGACAAGCCGGAGGGTGGTCACCCCTGGGCGAATCGAGGCGGAACGACTCGCCGGAACCTCAACGACAGATCACCTCGTACGCGGACCTACACATGAGCCCGTACGCGGACAACGGCGTGGTGTGACAATACGGGTGAGTCGTTGGCGTTTCGGCTGCGCGCGGGCAACGCCGGCTCCAACACAGCGGTCGATCACATCGAGGTGCTCGGCGAGGCGATCGCGCAGCTGCCGGCCCGGCACCGGCGTGACTTGCTGGTCACCTGCGATGGTGCGGGCGCCACCCTGGACCTGGTCGGCCACATCACCGCGCTGAACGCCGCACCCGGCCGGCGGGTGCACTACTCGGTCGGGTTCGACCTCGACGCTCGGGCCCGCACCGCGATCAGCCAGCTCTGTGACACCGACTGGCACCAGGTGCTGGATCACCGCGGCAAGCCCCGCGACCCCGACGACGCCGGCGTGGCCGAGCTGACCGGGCTGCTGCGCCGCTCCGTGGGCGGGGACCGGCTGGCCAACTGGCCACCGGACATGCGCATCGTCTGCCGCCGCGAACGGCCCTCGTCCGGGGCACAGCTGTCCGTGCTGGAGGACGCCGACGGCTGGCGCTACCAGCTCCTCGCCACCAACACCCCGACCGGGCAAGCCCAGTTCCTCGAAGCCCGTCACCGACCGCACGCCCGCGTGGAGGACCGCATCCGCACTGGCAAGAACACCGGCATCGGCCACTTGCCCTCCACCTCGTTCGCGCTCAACCAGGCCTGGTGCGTGGCCGCGACCATCGCCTGCGACCTGCTGTGCTGGCTGCGGCTGCTGTGCCTGGACGGCCCGCTGTCCCTCGCCGAACCCAAGACCCTGCGCTACCGGCTGCTGCACACCGCCGCCCGGCTGGTCCGCGGCCAACGCAAACGAAAGATCAAAATCCCGGAGACCTGGCCATGGGCCCGGGAACTCGAAGCCTGCTTCCTGGCCATCTTCGCGCTGCCGCCCCCGACCTGACCGCCTTTGTCCCCGCCCCGGCCTCAGCAGTCCCTCCGGCCAGTGGAACCGGACGCCCGCCCGAGCGATGTCGGGCAGCCTGTGCTGGCCCACCACCGACCCACAAGATCAGAAACGGAGGTGAAGATCACGACAGCCGGTCGGAACTCAACCCTACGATCCGGGTGAATGATCAAGGTAAGGGGAAGGCGGCGCCCAGGATAGGGAGCCAGCACCTTCCTCATCGCGCTGAGCCGCGTTCTGGCGCTCAAGATGCTGCGCGCATCCGCTCGACGGGGTGTCGGTAACCGCGGCCGCGGCCGCGCACGGCTGTTCCCGGGCCGGGTTCTTAGGGCCCGCCGATGATCAACACGCTCATTTTTGGGGCGGCCGGAGTGTGTAGTTCCATTCCGGGTGCCAGTGGTGGCGGTGTAGGGCGCCGGTGTCGTGGAGCGTTTTGATCT
>DASUPQ010000509.1 GCA_036280995.1 Actinomycetota bacterium
ATGCTGTCTCCTCGTCGACATCCCTTGGGGTGACGAACATACGGTAGGGTGGTCGCCCTGTCGACGACCGCTGCGAGGACCCTTGCACGCACCGCTCGAGGAGCAGCGCGCCCTGCTCCAGCTTCAGGCCCACGACTCGGCGATCGACCGGCTCGAGCATCGACGTGGGTCGCTGCCGGAGGACGCCCGTCTGGCCGAGCTGGCCGAGGCCCTGGGCGTCGTCGACCAGTCCAGCGCCGAGCGCGAGGGCACCCTGGCCACCGTCCAGCGCGACCAGACCCGCCTCGAGCACGAGATCGACATGGTCACCACCAAGGCCCGCAACGAGGAGGCGCGGGCCGCCTCGGGCAAGGTGACCAGCCCCAAGGAGCTGACCGCCATCCAGGAGGAGGTGGCCAGCCTGAAGCGGCGCCAGGGCACACTCGAGGACGAGCTGCTGGAGCTGATGGAGCAGCGCGAGACCCTCGAGGCGGAGCTGGGCGAGCTGGCCACCCGGCGCGACGGCTTCACCGCCGAGCAGACCGAGGTCACCAAGGCCCGCGACGCCGCCCTGGTCGAGATCGACCGGGAGCTGGACGGCGAGCGGAGCGCCCGCGACCAGGTCGTGCCGAACGTGGGCGAGCAACTGCGCGCCCTCTACGAACAGATCCGCTCCCGGCAGGGCGGGGTCGGTGCGGCCGCGCTCGTCGGCAACACCTGCCAGGGCTGCCGGGTGTCGATCTCCCCGGTCGAGCTGGCCGCGATCCGTAAGCTCCCACCCGAGGAGATCAAGCGCTGCGAGAACTGCCGCCGGATCCTGGTGGTCGAGTGACGCATCCCGACGTCGTCGTCTGGACCGACGGGGGCGCCAGAGGCAACCCGGGACCAGCCGGGTACGGGGCGGTCCTGACCAGTCCCGGTGGCGAGGTGCTGGCCGAGGTGGCCGAGGGGATCGGCTGGGCGACCAACAACGTGGCCGAGTACCGGGGCGTGATCGCCGGGCTCCGCCGGGCCAAGGAGCTGGGCGCCCGCCGGGTCCGCGTCCGGGCCGACTCGCTGCTGGTCGTCAACCAGCAGAAGGGCCTGTGGAAGGTGAAGAACGCCGCCCTGCGCCCCCTGTCGGAGGAAGCTGCCCGCCTGGCCCGCGAGTTCGACCGGGTCGTCTGGGAACATGTCCCCCGGGAACGTAACCGCCGCGCCGACGCCCTCGCCAACCGCGCCATGGACGATCAGGGCCGGGTCGCGCGCCCCCGCCCGGCCCGCGACCCGGAGCAGCTCCGCCTGTCCTGATCCCGACCCGGGACCAGTCAGGAGAACGCGTCGCGCTCGGGCGGCGGCGGGGGGCGGTCGCCGACCTCGGGCTGGCCCCAGGTGACCCGGGTCGAGCCGGCCGGCCGGGAGGTGCCGTCCATGATCACGACCCGCCGGCCGCCGCGGCGGCGGAGGCGGCGTTCGGCCAGGCGCGGGGCCAGCCGCCGGGCCAGGGCCCGGGTCGGGGGCAGCAGCAGCAGGACCCCGGCCACGTCGGTGAGGAACCCGGGGGTGAGCAGCAGGGCCCCGGCGAGCAGGATCATGGCCCCGTCGGCCACCTCGACGGTCGGGACGCGCGCCTCGGCCAGGGCGAGCTGGAACCGCCGCCAGGCGGCCAGCCCCTCCCGCTTGGCCAGCCAGGCGCCGGCCACGCTGACGACCAGCAGGAGCACCAGCGTCGGCACCAGCCCGATGACGTCGCCGACGGCGATCAGCACCGCCAGCTCGGCCAGCGGGACGAGGATGAAGGCGATGGCCAGGATGGGGACCATGCTCCCAGTATGGACCCGCCCGGCCGGGTTCGGGTGGCATACTTGGCATGCAGGGGGAGCCGGCTGGGCGGCCGCGGCCCCGGTTCGCCGGGGTCGAGGAAAGTCCGGCCTCCACAGGGCAGGGTGCTGGCCAACCGCCAGTCGGGGCGACCCGCAGGACAGTGCCACAGAGAACAGACCGCCACCCCGCGCGAGCGGGGCGGCAAGGGTGAAACGGTGCGGTAAGAGCGCACCAGCGGCCGGGTGACCGGTCGGCTTGGTAAACCCCAGCCGGAGCAAGGTCGAATAGGGGACGCACCGGCCGCGCAACGCGGCCGCGGAGGCTGGCCCGGCCGAGTCCCCTGGTGGACCGCACGAGGCCGGCGGCAACGCCGGTCCCAGATGGATGGCCGCCACCCCGGGACCTCCCGGGGCACAGAAGCCGGCTTACAGGCCGACTCCCCCTGCACTACCCCGCTAACCCGGGCGGTTGCCCCGACGCTGCCCTGCGGGTGCACTTGTGGCGCACATACCTCGCGTCGCCGCCTTCTCAGTGGCATCGGCTGGCCGGCCGGGCACCTGGTCCACGGCCTCTCGGGTGCGTCCCCGGGAGTCCGGCCACAGGTGCGAGTAGGTGTCCAGCGTTTCCACCGACGATCTGTGGCCGAGCCGCCGCTGTGCCACCTCGACGCGTTCGCCGTGCTGAATGAGCAGAGAGGCGTAGTAGTGCCGAAGGTCATGGAGTGTCACCTCGGCGCGGCGGCGGCCGGGCGCCAGATGGACGAGAAGCGGGTCCGCCCGCAGCAGGCTGCTGCGGACGATCGACGGCGCCCACCAGGTGCCTCTCGGGGTCCGCATCCGTCACCTCCCGGGCGATCAGGTGATCGAGGTCGCCGACGACGACGCCCTGCGGGCGCGCCGGCGCCGCCGCACTTCGCCGAGCCGTTCGGGTGCCTGGTGTCCTGAGGGGTCCGGCGGCGGCATCGGCTGGCTGCCGATGGCGTGAGGCCTCGCCGCGGTTGTCACAGTTCCGGGTCGCGTTCTGTCAATAGGAGTGAGAGACCGCGCTTGCCTGGACGTGATCGCACCATGACACCACTACGCCACCGACCATCCGGCGGGCGCCGCCTGGAGCGGCGCCTTGCCGCACGCTCTGACCGTGCCCAGCGGTGGGCCGACCGGCGGCTCGGAGCCACCAGCCCCGCCCGCGCCGCGCTGCGCAGGGCCTACCCCGACCACTGGGCGTTCCTGTTCGGCGAGATCGCCCTCTACTGCCTGGTCGTGCTCGTGGTCACGGGGTTGTTCCTGAGCGTCTTCTACGTGCCCGACGTCCGCGGCCAGGTCACCTACCAGGGCCCCTACGCGCCGCTGCGCGGCCAGCCGGTGACCGAGGCGTTCAACTCGGTGATGCGGATCTCCTTCGAGGTCCCCGCCGGGCTGCTGGTGCGCCAGACCCACCACTGGGCCTCGCTGGTGTTCGTCGCGGCGGTCGTGCTGCACCTGTGCCGCATCTTCTTCACCGGCGCCTTCCGCCGGCCCCGACAGCGCACCTGGGTGGTCGGCATCGCGGTGCTGCTGCTGGTGATGGCCCAGGGCCTGGCCGGCCACTCGTTGCCCGACGACCTGCTGTCCGGGATGAGCCTGCAGGTCGTCTGGTCCGCGGTGCTGGCGATCCCGGTGATCGGCCCCGAGGTCGCCTACCTGCTGTTCGGCGGCGAGTCCCCTAGCCCCGAGGCGATCCCGCGGCTGTTCGTGCTCCACACGATGCTGCTCCCGGCCTTGCTGGTTGGCCTGCTGGCCGTCCACCTCGGGACGGTGGTGCGGCACCGGCGCCACCCTGGGCCGGGCCGCGGCGAGGGGGACGCCGCCAGCGCGCAGCGCCGGCCCGAGCGGGCCCTGGCGTCGCTCAGCCTGCTGCTGCTGGTCGCCGCCGTGCTCGCCCTGCTCGGCGGGGTGGCGCAGATCAACCCCGTCTGGCAGCTCGGCCCTCACCACCCGGCCAGGGGCACCTCCCCGGCGCAGCCGGACTGGTACCTGGCCTTCCTCGACGGGCTGGTGCGGCTGGCCCCGCCGTGGGGCTTCGAGCTGTTCGGCTGGACCATCTCGGAGATGCTCTGGCCCGCGCTGCTGTTCCCCGCGGTCGCCTTCGGCATCCTGACCCTGTGGCCCTGGATCGAGCGGCGCCTGGGCGGCGACCGCGCCGAGCACCAGCTGCTCGACCGGCCGCGCGACGCACCGCTGCGCAGCGCCATCGGCGCCGCCGGGCTGACCATGTTCCTGGTCGCCTTCGTGGCGGCCGGCAACGACATCCTGGCGGTCCTGCTCCACCTCCCGCTGGAGGCGGTCACCAGGCTGCTGCAGTGGTCGTTCATGCTCGGTCCGGTGGTGGTCGGCCTGGTCACCTACGCGGTGTGCCGCTCGCTGGGCCGCAGTGGCCTGCACCCCGCCAGCTCGGCCGCCGGGCCGCGCCTGGAGCGCACCGCCAGCGGCGGCTACCGGACCGTACCGGTCGACTGACGCGGGCCGTGGCGGCCTCGCGAGGTCAGCCCGGCGGGGGAGCCTGGCCGGGCTGACCAGCCCGGTCGGGTAGGCGACGACCACGACGGCGAGCCGCGCTGTGACCGGGGAACACGATCCAGAGGACGACAGCCTCCAGGCTCGGTCGCCCGCCCAGAGATGATCGCTTACACGGCAGTCAAAGCCGAGCGCTGTCGTCAGCGTCAGATCGACGATGTCCCAGGCACGCTCAATCCGCCGGCGTTCAGGCCGCGGTGAAGGTGGACAAGACTCCACAGGCCCTCCTTCGAGGGTCGTAGAGCCCCCGGCCTACGGCGGGTCGGCGGCGCAACTTAGGAGCATCGGTGTTCTGTCGTGGGTGCTGCACAGTACGCCGTATCCCCCTTCTGCACCGGTCAGGGGCGGCATCGGGTGTGGCCCCGATGGTCAGCTCCTCGCCCGGGCCCGGTGGTTCAGGTGGGACGGATGCCGCCGCGTCGAGCGGTCATGGCGGTCCGCAGCCCTTGGGGCCCCTCAGGGTCGGCCTCACGCGAGGACCCTTGCCGAGCTGCTTGTAGGCGCACATCAGCGGCCGGTCGCCGGCCACAGGCCGGCTCCCTCTGCGCTCGCCGTCGTTGCCCGTTGTGGCAAGCTGCTGGGCATGGATCTGCCCAGCAACCCGCCGGTGTCGCCGGCGGTTCGCATCACCGTGCTGCTCCGACTGGTCAGCGAGGGGTTCCAGGACGCCTTCGGTACCGGCCCGGAGTGGCTGGAGGCGCCGCCGGTCGACCTGGCCGAGCTCCGCGAGGTGGTCGGGGTCGAGCGGATCGGGCAGTTGCGGGACGCCACCGGGCTGCGCGAGGGCGAGGGGTACGCGGCCGGCGGGCCGCCGGGGGTGGTGCGGCTGGCCGCGGCCGCTCACGAGGGGGTGCTGGGGCTGCTCGGCGTGGCCGCGCTCCCGCCCGACGTCATCATCGAGCAGACCGCCGAAGGCCCCCGCTACCACGCGCCCGAGGACTGGTTCCTCACCACCCCGGCCGGCGGCCCCGGCCGCAACTGACCGGTGTTCCGGGCGCAAGCCCCGCCGTTCCAGGCCACGTAGCCCGCTGGCCACGGTGCATGCTGT
>DASUPQ010000510.1 GCA_036280995.1 Actinomycetota bacterium
GTCCGCCCCACCTTCTTCGCCCCCTTCTTCACCGCCGTCGGCCGCCGCCCGGACTAGCGGCGCCTACAATCGGGGGAACAGCCAGGCCGACAGGAGGCCACCGTGCCCGACAACGACGCCGTGACCGGGGCCGACGCGCCCGAGGCGCTCCGAGCCCTGCGCGAGCGGTGGCGGGAGCAGTACGCGGCCGGAGGGGAGCGGGAGACCGACTTCACCACCCTGTCCGGCGAGGAGGTCGCCCCCCTCTACGACCCGCTCGACCACCCCGACCGGGACGCGGCCGCCCAGATCGGCGTCCCCGGCCAGTACCCGTTCACCCGCGGCGTCTACCCGTCGATGTACCGGGGCCGGCCCTGGACGATCCGGCAGTTCTCCGGGTTCGGGAACGCGCGCGAGACCAACGAGCGCTACAAGTACCTGATCGGCCAGGGCGGCGGCGGCCTCTCGGTCGCCTTCGACATGCCGACCCTGATGGGCCGCGACTCCGACGACCCCCGGTCGCTCGGCGAGGTCGGCCACTGCGGGGTGGCGGTCGACTCGGTGGCCGACATGGAGGTGCTGTTCGACGGGCTGCCCCTTGACCAGCTGACCACCTCGATGACCATCTCCGGCCCGGCGCCGATGCTGTTCGCCATGTACCTGGTCGCGGCCGAGCGCCAGGGCGCCACCATCGCCGACCTCGACGGCACCCTCCAGACCGACATCTTCAAGGAGTACATCGCCCAGAAGGAGTGGCTGTTCCCGCCCGAGCCGCACCTGCGCCTGATCGGCGACCTGTTCGAGTTCTGCGCCGCCGAGGCGCCCAAGTACCACCCGGTGTCGGTCTCCGGCTACCACATCCGCGAGGCCGGGGCGACCGCCGCCCAGGAGCTGGCCTTCACCCTGGCCGACGGCTTCGCCTACATCGAGCTGGGCCAGCGCCGCGGCCTCGACGTGGACGTGCTCGGGTCCCAGCTGTCGTTCTTCTTCGACGCCCACGTCGACTTCTTCGAGGAGGTCGGCAAGTTCCGCGCCGCCCGCCGCATCTGGGCCAGGTGGATGCGCGAGCGCTACGGCGCCACCACCGACAAGGCCATGCGGCTGCGGTTCCACACCCAGACGGCCGGGGTGTCGCTGACCGCCCAGCAGCCCGACAACAACGTCGTCCGGACCGCCATCGAGGCCCTGTCGGCGGTCCTCGGCGGCACCCAGTCGCTGCACACCAACGCCCTCGACGAGGTGTTCGCCCTGCCCACCGAGCGGGCGGCGGCGATCGCCCTCCGCACCCAGCAGGTCATCGCCGAGGAGACCGGAGTGGCCAACGTCATCGACCCCCTCGGCGGCTCCTGGTACGTCGAGCACATGACCGACCTGATGGAGCAGCGGGCCGAGGAGATCTTCGCCCGCATCGACCGCTTCGGCGAGGGCCGCATGCTCGAGGGCGTGCTCGCCGGGATCGAGCAGGGCTGGTTCCAGCAGCAGATGGCCGACGCCGCCTTCCGCTACCAGCAGCAGCTGGAGAAGGGCGAGAAGGTGATCGTCGGCGTCAACAAGTACGTCACCGACGACGACGAGCCCCTGGAGATCCTGCGCATCTCGGCCGAGGTCGAGCGCGAGCAGCGGGCCGAGCTGGCCCGGCGCCGCGCCGCCCGCGACCAGGGCAAGGTCGACGCCGCCCTCGACGCCCTGAAGGCGGCGGCCGGCACCGACGACAACCTCATCCCCAGGCTGGTCGACGCCGCCCGGGTCGAGGCCACCGTCGGCGAGATGGCCGCCGCCCTCAAGGAGGTCTGGGGCGAGTACACCGAGCCGCCACGGTTCTGACGCCGCGGCCGACCCCGTGCAGGGTTGCTCCTAGGTGTGCACCACGCTGTTGACGCCGCCGACGCCGTTGTCCACGTACTCGTGGGCGCTGTCGTCGTCGAGCCAGCGGCCGTCGTCGTCCAGGTACCTGAAGGCGAACCGCTGCGAGACCGGGAGGGTGACGGTGACGCTCTTGGTGCCGTTGCTGCGCGGGCGGAGCGGGTGGACGAAGGGGTCCCAGCCGTTGAAGTCGCCGACCACCGAGACCTTCCCGGTGACCGAGTCCTTGGGGAGGACGAAGTTGACCTTGACCTTGTCGCTGCCCTTCACCGGGGTCTGCTTGATCACGTGCCGAGCTCCTTGCTGGTCGATTCCTGACATAGCGCGACCGAGCCGCGGCGATGCGCCCCTTTCGGGCACTCGGGCAGACCCGGTCGTTGTCCACAGTAGACCATGTCGTGCCGACACGGGGAGGGCTTGAGTGGCGATCCTGGTGACGGGCGCCGCCGGCCTGGTCGGGCGGGCGGCGGTGGCCGCCCTGCTGCGCCAGGGCGTCGAGCACGTCCGAGCCGTGGTCCGCGACCCCGCCCAGGTGCCCGGGCTGCGGCGCCTCGGGGCCAAGGTGGCGCTGCTCGAGGCCACCGACCCCGACGGCCTGGCCGCGGCCATGGACGGCGTGTTCACCGCCTGCTCGTTGACCGGCGGCGTCTGGACCCGGCCCGGCGAGGACCCGTCCGCCGCCGTGGTCGGCCCGGCCGAGGTGTTCCTGGCCGCGGCGACCGCCGCCGGGGTCCGCCGGGTGGTCGCCTGCTCCCCGGCCGCCGTGGCCACGCCCGCCGCCGCCGGCAACCCCTACCTGGCCGCCAAGGCCGAGGTCGAGCGGATGATCGCCGCCTCCGGCCTGGAGCACGCCATCCTGCGCTGCACCCACGTCCTCGGCCCCGGCGGCCGCCTGTTGGACCTGCTGGCCGCCGCCGAGCCGGTCCCGGTCCCGGGCGACGGCGGCCAGCGGGTCGCCCCCGTCTGGGTCGGCGACGTGGCCACGGCCATCGCCGCCGCCGACGACGCCGTCGAGCTGACCGCCACCTGGTCCCTGTCCGGCCCCACCGAGCTCACCTTCGACGCCCTGGTCGACGCCACCCACGGCGGGTCGGTGGCCAAGCGCCACGTCAATGACGCCTCCGACGACCAGCGCACCGGTCTGACCCCGGCCCAGCTCGGGGTGCTGGCCGCCGACTCGCTGGCCGATCCGGGCCTGGAGCGGCCGCCCGGGGTGGTGCCGACGCCGCTGGCCGAGGCGCTGGCCCGCAGCCGCCCGGCCCGGCCGGGCGGGGATGCCGGGGGCGGCCGGGCGGAGGCGCCGGGGGCGGCCGTTCGCGGGTTGCCGGGCGGCGTCGACGGGTAGTCGGGGCACTGGCGTGGTCGCGTGGTGCTGGAGGTGGCGATGAGCCCCGACCCCGCCGCCGGGACGGAGGTGGCCGGCTACCGGATCGTGGAGCAGGCCGGCAGCGGCGGCATGGGCGTGGTGTACCGGGCCGAGGAGACCGGCCTCGGGGGCCGGCCGGTGGCGCTCAAGCTGCTCCCGGCGACCCTGGCCGGCGACCCGGACTTCCGGGCCCGGTTCCTGCGCGAGATGCGGGTCGCCGCCGCCATCGACCATCCCAACATCGTCCCCATCTACCGCGCCGGCGAGGATCGCGGCCGCCTGTACCTGGCCATGCGCTACGTCCACGCCTCCGACCTGCGCCGCGTGCTCGAGGCCGAGGGCCGGCTGGGCCCCGCCAGGGCCCTGGCCATCCTCGACCAGGTGGCCAGGGCCCTGGACGCCGCCCACGCCCGCGGCCTGGTCCACCGCGACGTCAAGCCGGGCAACATCCTGCTCGCCCCGCCCGTCTTCGACGGCGACGCCGAGCACGTCTACCTGGTCGACTTCGGCCTGGCCAGG
>DASUPQ010000511.1 GCA_036280995.1 Actinomycetota bacterium
GAGGGGAGCGACTTCAGCGAGGCGTCACGGGCGCTGGAGTTCGACTTCAACGCCGACGTCGCCCGCAACCTGGGCTGCCCGGTGCTGCTGGTGGTGCGGGGCCGCGACCGGTCGGTCGAGCGGGTGCTGGAGGTCGTCCAGTTGGCCCGGGGGTCGCTCGCCGGGAAGGGCTGCACGATCCTGGCCACCGTCTGCAACCGGGTCGACCCGGCGATCATGGAGGAGCTGCGGGTGCGGGTCGCCGAGGTCGTCGGCGACGAGCCGGCCTATGTCCTGCCCGAGGTCCCGGAGCTGGCCGCGCCCACCGTGGCCGAGGTGGCCAGGGCGCTGGCGGCCGAGTTCCTGCGGCCGCTGCGGGGGGCCGAGGAGCCCAGCGCCCGGCGTGAGATCGGCAACGTGATCGTTGGCGCCATGAGCCTGCCCCACTTCCTGGACCACATCCGCGACGGCGACATGATCATCACCCCGGGCGACCGGGCCGACCTGATCGTGGGCAGCCTGGCCTCGCGCTTCTCCGGGACCTACCCGAACATCGCCGGGCTGGTGCTGACCGGGGCGCTGCTGCCCGAGCCGTCGGTGCTCAAGCTGATCGACGGGCTGGGCGGCGCGGACCTGCCCGTGCTGGCCGTGGCCACCGACACCTACCGGACGGCCGCCACCGTGGCCGGGGTCCGGGGGGTGCTCACCCCCGAGAGCGAGCGCAAGATCGCCGCCGCCCTCGGGGTGTTCGGCTCCCACGTCGACCGCCAGGGGCTGCTGAGCCGGCTCGCGGTCACCCGGACCGAGCGGGTGACCCCGCTGATGTTCGAGCAGCGGCTGGTCGAGCGGGCCAAGGCCGACCGCCGCCACCTCGTGCTCCCCGAGGGCGGCGACGACCGGGTCCTGCAGGCGGCCGAGCAGGTGCTGCTGCGCGGCATCGCCGACCTCACCGTCCTCGGCGACCCCGACGCCATCAAGCACCGGGGCGCCTCCCTCGGCCTGGAGCTGGACGGCCTCCGGGTGGTCGACCCGCAGCTGTCGGAGTGGCGCCAGGACTTCGCCGACACCTACTACGAGCTGCGCCGCCACAAGGGGGTGGCCCGGCCGGTGGCCGAGGACCTGATGGCCGACGTCTCCTACTTCGGCACCATGATGGTCCACAAGGGGCTGGCCGACGGCATGGTGTCGGGGGCGGCCCACACCACCGCCCACACCATCCGGCCGGCGTTCGAGTTCATCCGCACCAAGCCCGGGACCTCGATCGTGTCCAGCGTGTTCCTCATGCTGCTGGCCGACCGGGTGCTGGTCTACGGCGACTGCGCGGTGGTGCCCAACCCCAACGCCGAGCAGCTGGCCGACATCGCCGTCGCCTCGGCGGGCACGGCCGCCCAGTTCGGCATCGAGCCGCGGGTGGCGCTGCTCTCCTACTCGACCGGGGAGTCGGGCGCGGGCAGCGACGTCGAGAAGGTCCGCCAGGCGACGGCGATCGCCCGCGAGCGCCGGCCCGACCTCCTGATCGAGGGGCCGATCCAGTACGACGCGGCCATCGACCCCGAGGTCGCCCGGTCCAAGCTGCCCGACAGCCAGGTCGCCGGCCGGGCCACCGTGTTCGTCTTCCCCGACCTCAACACCGGCAACAACACCTACAAGGCGGTGCAGCGCTCGGCCAACGCGGTCGCCGTCGGGCCGGTCCTCCAGGGCCTGCGCAAGCCGGTCAACGACCTGTCCCGCGGCGCCCTGGTCGCCGACATCGTCAACACCGTGGCCATCACCGCCATCCAGGCCCAGGGGACCGGGGATGCCTAGAGTCCTTGTCGTCAACACCGGCTCGTCGTCCATCAAGTACCGGCTGTTCGAGATGGACGGGCCCAAGGTGCTCGCCTCGGGGGTGGTGGAGCGGATCGGGGAGGCCGGGTCGAAGCTGACCCACCGGGCCGGCGAGGCCGAGCCGCTGGTGGTGGAGGAGCGGGTGGCCGACCACTCCGAGGGCTTCGAGCGGGTGTTCCGGGCGTTCGAGACCGCCGGCGAGCCCGTCGGCGAGCTGGCCGGGATCGGCCACCGGGTCGTCCACGGCGGGGAGCGGCTCACCGCCCCGACCCTGATCGACGACGCCACCGTCCAGGCCATCGCCGACCAGTCCCCCCTGGCCCCGCTGCACAACCCCAGCAACCTGCTCGGCATCCGGATCGCCCTGGCCAGCTTCCCCGACACCCCGCAGGTGGCCGTCTTCGACACCGCCTTCCACCAGACGATGCCGCCCCGCGCCTCCCGCTACGCCCTCCCCTCCGACGTGGCCGGCGAGCTGCGCATCCGCCGCTACGGCTTCCACGGCACCTCCCACGCCTACGTCTCCCGCAAGGCGGCCGAGCACCTGGGCCGCCCGGCCGACGAGCTGAACCTGATCACCCTGCATCTGGGCAACGGGGCCAGCGTGGCCGCGGTCGCCGGCGGCCGCTGCATCGACACCTCGATGGGCCTGACCCCCCTGGAGGGGCTGGTCATGGGCACCCGCAGCGGCGACCTCGACCCGGCGGTCGTGTTCTACCTGCACCGCGAGGCCGGGCTGTCCGTCGACGACATCGACGACCTGCTCAACAAGCGCAGCGGCATGCTCGGCATGGCCGGCGCCAACGACATGCGCGAGATCACCCGCCGGGTCGCCGAGGGCGACGAGACGGCCGCCGAGGCCCTCGACGTCTACTGCTACCGCATCCGCAAGTACGTCGGCGCCTACGCCGCCGCTCTCGGCCGGCTGGACGCGCTGGTGTTCACGGCCGGGGTGGGGGAGAACAACGACGCCGTCCGGGCCGGCGTCTGCCAGGGCCTGGAGGGCCTCGGGGTCAACCTGCAGCCCAAGCGCAACAAGGCCCGCTCCGGCAAGGCCCGGACGATCTCGGCCGACGACAGCCCGGTGGCCGTGCTGGTCGTCCCCACCAACGAAGAGCTCGAGATCGCCGAGCAGACCCTGGCCGTGATCGCCGCCGGCTGAGCCCGCCGCGTCCCTGTAACGCACGCGCGAGATTCTGCGTTTCACCCCTTGAATTAGCTGATGCGCTCCACTACCGTCTTGCGGGTTGTTGGCGTTCTGCCTGTTCGGGGTGTCACCCGGTTCTGACACCTCGACACGCTCGGACAGGCCTTCATGGGGGGAGGAGGAGTTCGGGGTGGCGCCCCGGCACTGACCTACGACCAGCGAGCCGGGGCGGCAAGAACGGCGACACAGCCACTAGAAAGCACCTGTCCAACGACGCTCGCTCGCGGTCTGTTCGGCCGCGTCCGGGCGACCGTGTTGCTGGCGTGCCCGGAACTTGCCGGGTCGACCGTCGCCACAACACGCCGTCGTCTGTAGCGGGGCGTTGCACACGCTCCGCACCGGGGGAATTGCAGTGACGACAAGCACCGGTCCAACTCGCTGCCCGCGCGAGAGGTAGGCGGGCATGGCCTTCGGCCGAGCGCAGCGTGCTCGGGAAAGCACGCATGAGAACGGCTACCGACGACAATCATCCGCCACGGTCCAGCATCCAAGGCTGTATCGGGCGCGCGAGGCGGCCGCGGCCGACGAGCCGGGAGGCGGCGCGCTCCACCGCTACCACCACATCGCCAGGGGCTTGGCGGTCTCGGATGCGATCTGTGTCGTGCTCGCCCTGCTGAGCGCCTATTTCCTCCGCTATACCGATCGACCGATGACGGCCGGGGAGATCGCCGTCATCGTCCTCACACCGATCATCTGGGTCGGGGTGTTCCAGGCGTTCGACCTGTACGCCATCCAGCATCTGTCCGCGCCCGAGGAGTTCCGCCGCATCATCGGCGCCTCCAGCGTCGGGGTGGTCCTGCTGGCGCTGAGCAGCTACTGGTCGCACTCGTCCTTGTCCCGGGCCTGGGTGGGGCTTACCTGGGCGGTGGCGCTGGCCCTGGAGTTGCTCACGCGGCGCTGCTGGCGGGCGTGGGCATGGCGCCTGCAGCTGGACGGACGCCTCGCGTTGCGGACCCTTGTGGTTGGCACGTCCTTCGAGGCCAAGCGGCTGGTGGAGATCCTCCGCGCTCCTGGCTCCGGGTTCCTGCCGCTCGGCTATGTCCGCGCCCTCGACGGCGGCCATGCTGTCGGAGGCCCGAACTCGCTGCCTATGCTCGGCGGCATCGACGAGCTCGACCGCCTGGTCTCGGAGCGGGCCGCGGACTGCCTGTTCGTGGCCTCCACCGAGATCAGCCTGGACGAGATGTCCCGCGTCTCGCAGACGGCCCGCAAGGTTGGGATCGAGGTCCGCGTCCTGGCCAACCTCCCCCAGACCCTTACCTCCCGGCTCTCGCTCCTGAAGGTGGGGCCGGCGATCGCGCTGGCGCTGAAGCCGGTGCGCCTGTCGGGACGGCAGGCCATGATGAAGCGCGCCTTCGACCTCGTGGTGGCGTCGACCGCCCTACTGGTCAGCCTGCCGCTGTGGGCGGTCATCGCCCTGGCGATCCGCCTCGACTCCCGCGGCCCCGTGTTCTTCTCCCAGGAACGGGTGACCAAGGACGGCCGCATCTTCCGAATGCACAAGTTCCGTTCCATGCGGACCGACGTCGACGCCAGCCTCGACACGACGAAGCCCTTCTTCAAGCTGCAGTCGGACCCGCGGCTGACCCGCGTCGGCGGCTTCCTCCGCCGCTTCAGCCTGGACGAACTGCCCCAGTTCTGGAACGTCATCACCGGCGAGATGAGCATCGTTGGACCCCGTCCCCTCCCCGCCGATCAGGTGGCCGCGAACTCCGAACTGCTCTCCCCACGGCACGTAGTGCCGGCCGGAGTCACCGGCTGGTGGCAGACCAACGGGCGCAGCAGAGTGACGCCCGAGGAAGCGCTCCGGTTGGACTTGTTCTACATCGAGAACTGGTCACTCGCACTCGACCTGTACGTCGTCTTGAAGACGTTCAGCGCGGTCGTTGGCCGCCAGGGAGCGTACTGACATGGGCGGACCCTCGAGCCCCGTGCCGACGCGCCGCATCCTCGGGATGCGGGTCGACGCCACCAGCTACCAGCACGCGACCGCGGAGATCCTGCGGTGGGGCAGCCTCGGCGAGTCGCGGTACGTCTGCGTCGCCACGGTCAACAACGTGATCGAGGCGTACGACGATCCCGCCTACCACCAGGTGATGGACGGCGCCGATCTTGTGACCCCGGACGGTGTGCCGCTGGTCTGGGCGCTTCGCCTGCTGGGCGTCGACCGAGCGACCCGCGTCTATGGACCGGACCTCACCCCGATGCTGTGTGAACACGCCGCCGCGCTCGGCGTCCCGGTGGGGTTCTATGGAGGCACACCAGCGGTGCTCCACGATCTGACGGCGATCCTCGCTCGCCGCTACCCAGCGCTGCGAGTGGCCTACTCATACAGCCCGCCGTTCCGGCCGCTCACCCCGGACGAGGACCAGCGGGTGGTGGAGAGCATCAACCGATCGGGGGCCCGGCTCCTGTTCGTCGGCCTGGGGGCCCCGAAGCAGGAGCAGTGGATGGCCGCCCACAAGGGGACGATCGGGGCGGTCATGCTGGGAGTCGGCGCGGCCTTCGACTTCCTTGCCGGCAGGAAGCGGCAGGCACCGCAGCCCCTCCAACGCCTCGGCCTCGAATGGCTCTTCCGCCTCCTCCACGAGCCGCGCCGTCTCTGGCGGCGGTACCTGTACCGCAACCCAAGATTCATCGCGCTGTTCGTCCTGCAGTTGACCGGGCGGGGACGGGCTGCCGTACCAGCCCGCCCCTTGGGCATGTCATGACGGGCTGCCACGGGGACATTCCACGAGGACTTCACTCGAAGCTCGTCGCCGACCTCTACCAGCGCTGGCGTCACCTGGTCCACGAGCTGGCCAAGTTCGGCATCGTCGGCGCCGTCAACACCGTCCTCGACTTCGGGCTGGCCAACCTGCTGTATCTGGGCCTGGGCTGGCCGTCCATGGGGGCCAAGTCGGCCTCGGTGGCGGTCGCCGCCACCTCCTCGTTCTTCATGAACCGGCACTGGACTTTCCGGCACCGCGCCCGCACCGGCCTGCGCCGCGAGTACAGCCTGTTCTTCCTGCTGAACGGGGTCGGGCTGCTGATCGCCAACGTCTGCATCCTGGCCGTGGAGCAGGGCCTGGGCAAGACCGGGCCGCTGTGGTTCAACATCGCCCAGCTGGCCGGCCTGGCCCTGGGCATGGTGTTCCGGTTCACCACCTACAAGCGGTGGGTGTTCGTGTCCCCGGAGCGGGCCGCGGCCCGGTCGCTGGCCGAGGGCTCGGTGGCCGAGCTCGACGACGACTCGGCTCAGCCGGCCACCTCGCGGACCGGCATCCCGTCGTAGGGTCGCAGGTGGAGGAGCGCCGCACGCCTAACCTCGGGC
>DASUPQ010000512.1 GCA_036280995.1 Actinomycetota bacterium
CCGCGATCTGGTCGCCGAAGTGCCCCAGCGTCTCGGCCATCACATGACCCGAAGGACTGGCAGCTTCGTCATGAGAGGGTGGGGTTCAGGCTGAACGCCCGGGTGGGGTCGCCGTGGGTGTCGTACCGGATGCGTACGATCGTCGTGTCATGATCGATACCCTTCTCTGTGCGGTGGCCCGTCGGCGCATCGAATGGCAGTGGGATCCGCTGTGAGGCGGGCTTATGTGTTCCGGCTGCGGCCAACTGCGCGTCAGCATGTCGCCCTGAGGCAATGCTTGGCGTCGCATCGGGAGCTGTACAACGCAGCTCTGCAGGAACGACGGGACGCCTGGAAAATGCAGGGAATCGGCATCTCTTACGGGGACCAGTCGGCCCAACTCAAAGAGATCCGGGACGTCCGTCCCGATACCGCGGTGTGGTCGTTCTCGTCTCAACAGGCGACGCTGCGCCGCCTGAACCGGGCGTTCACCGCATTCTACCGGCGGGTCAAAGTCGGCCAGACGGCCGGCTATCCGCGGTTCAAGCCGGCCCACCGGTTCGACGGTGTCGAGTGGCCCAGCGATGGTGATGGCTGTCGCTGGCAGCCCGACCGCCACCGCGTCTACCTCCAGGGGATCGGGCACGTGAAGACCAGCGTGCATCGCCAGGTCCAAGGCCGGGTCAAGACCATCCAGATTCGCCGCCAAGGGCGCCGTTGGATGCTGGTGCTGTCCTGCGACGAGGTGCCGACGCGGCCCTTGGCGCCCACCAGGGCGGCAGTCGGTATCGATGTCGGGATCGCCAGCTTCGCCACCACCTCCGACGGCGAACATCTTCCCAACCCTCGCCTTGGGCGGGCCGCCGCCGCCAAGCTGAGCACCGCCCAACAGATCCTGGCCCGCAAGCAGCGGGCTCCAACAACCGTGCCAAGGCCAGAGCGACGGTGGCGGCCCGCCATCGCAAGCTCGCCAACCAGCGCCGCAACTTCCATTACCATGCGGCCCGGGCGCTTGTCGCCGACCATGGCCTCCTGGTCGTGGAGGACCTGAGGATCCGCAACATGGTGCGGCGACCGGCCCCCCGCCCCGATCCCGACCAGCCCGGCCGGTTCCTGCCCAACCGGGCCGCGGCCAAGACCGGCTTGCATCGAAGCATCCATGACGTGGGCTGGGCTCAGTTCGTGTCGATCCTGCGCGCCAAAGCGGAAGAGGCTAGGCGTGTGGTGATCGAGGTGGACGCCCGGCACACCTCCGACCGCTGCGGAGCCTGCGGGTACACCGCCCAGGAGAATCGCGCCAGCCAAGCGGTGTTCTCCTGTCGGCGGTGCGGGCATGCCGTCGATGCGGACGAACATGCGGCACGCAACATTCTCCGGGCTGGACTGGCCCGTCTCGCCGCCGATTCGGCTGCGTGAAAAGACGCTGGCGGCTGCAGCCGTCAGAGAAGTCACCATCTTGGACTCGAACGCGGTCACTCTATGATGCGGGCATGGCGATCTCCCACGAATGGCGCGGCGAGTTCACCAGCGCCGAGGCCAACGGGCTCCATGCCGAGTGCTTCGACCACCCGGTGCTGAGCGACGCCGAGTGGGACTGGCGACGGCAGGTCGAGGGGCACAGCCTGGGGTGGGTGTGCGCCCGCGACGGGGGCGAGCTGGTCGGGTTCGTGAACGTGGCCTGGGACGGGGTGGTGCATGCGTTCGTGCTCGACACCATGGTGGCCGCCGGGGCGCGGCGGCGCGGGATCGGGACCCGGCTGGTCGAGATCGCCGTTCGGGAGGCCAGAGCGGCCGGATGCGAGTGGCTGCACGTCGACTTCGAGGACCACCTGCGGGGGTTCTACTTCGACGCCTGCGGGTTCACCCCGACCAACGCCGGGCTGATCGAGCTCTGATCACTGACCCCACCCACCAATCAACATCAGTGCTCTAGAGCTCGCGTCGTGACCTCCCCGTCGCTCACCGAGTAGGCGCGGGCCAACCCGGACGGCCTCGATCAGGATCGACGGCCACTCGGGGATCGAGGGGTGAGACGGTACACCTCGGCGTGCTTCCCGCTCTCCCCGGCATAGCCTGGTCGGAGAGCTACTGGGCTTCGCCGGTTGGCTCCCTGTTCGTTGCCTCCTCGACGACCGCCTTCATCGCCGCGCCGATCCGGACTCCCTGCCCCACGAGATACTTGACGTGCTCGATGCGAGCGATCTCCTCCTCGCCGTAGAGTCGGTACCCGCTCGCCGAGCGTCTCGGGCGCAGGAACCCGTACCGATGCTCCCAAGTTCGTAGCGTCGCTGCCGGGATTCCGGTGCGTCGGCTCACGGCCTTCAACGTCAGGCCGGTCGGGAGCGGTGGCGGAAGCTGGACGGCCGCCCTGCCCGACGGGTCGACGGGCTCACGGCGGGCGGCCCGCCAGCGCTGCTCCGGACGCTCTCGAGGAGCTGGTTCAGCGGCCGCCGCGACCGCGCCCGCCAAGTCCCGAAAGGCGGCTGGCACGGTCGCCGGCGGCGCTTCCGGTGTCCCCGGCTGAACCGTGTCGGCCTGGTAAACCAGCCGGACACCTGAAGCCTCCACGTCCTCGAGGAGCCGGCCGTAGAGATGGCCCAGGTCCCCGAGCATTCCCGAGAGCTCGGCATCCGGCTGCCGCGTCTCACGGCTAATGAACTCGACCACGCCGATGACGCCGCCGGAGCGCAGGGCCGGGAACCCGAGCCAGCCGTGCATCGGCTCCCCGGAGGCGACAGGGGCCTGCGGAAGCTCGGAGCGAGCCAGGAGGTCGGGAATCCATGTGGGCTCCCCGCGCTGCCAGGTCCGCCGAAGCGCCTCCACACGAGGTGGGAAGGTGGCGTACCGGTGGATCTCCTGGAATTGTCCGAGATCTAGCTGCGGACAAT
>DASUPQ010000513.1 GCA_036280995.1 Actinomycetota bacterium
CTAGGCGTCGGCGGCGGCGCGGCGCGAGCTCTCGACCCAGGCGTCGAGGGTGTCGCGGGCCCGGCCCTCGTCGATCGAGCGGGCGGCGGCCTCGAGCCCGTCGGGCAGGCTGATGGCGGCGTCGGCGGCGACCAGGGCGGCCGCGGTGTTCAGCAGCACCATGTCGCGGGCCGGGCCACCGTGGCCGGCCAGGACCTCCTTGGCGATGGCGACGTTGCGGTCGACGTCCCCGCCGAGCAGGTCCTCGCGCTCGGCGGCGGCCAGGTCGAGCTCGACCGGGTCGACCACCAGCTCCCGGACCCCGTCGGCGCTGACGTCCAGCACCGTCGAGGTGGTCGTGGTGGTCAGCTCGTCGAGGCCGTCGTGGCCGTAGAACACCAGGGCGTGGTGGACGCCGGTGCGGCGCAGCACCTCGGCCATGACCGGCGCCATCCGCGGGTCGGCGACGCCCAGCGCCTGGTGGCGGGCCCTGGCCGGGTTGGCCAGGGGACCGAGGAAGTTGAAGACGGTCGGCACGCCCAGCTCGCGGCGGGGCACGGCGGCGTGGCGCATCGCCGGATGGAACACGGGGGCGAAGCAGAACCCGATGTCGGCCTCGCCGATGGTGGCCGCCACCCCCTCGGGGGGCAGGGCGATCGCCACCCCGAGCGCCTCCAGCAGGTCGGCGCTGCCGCAGCGGCCGGAGGCGGCGCGGTTGCCGTGCTTGGCCACCCGCTGGCCGGCGCCGACCGCGACCAGGGCGGCCAGGGTGGAGACGTTGAACGTGCCCGCCCGGTCGCCGCCGGTGCCGCAGGTGTCGAGCAGCGGCCCGGGCACCCGCAGGGGCGCGCCGGCGGCCAGCATGGCCTTGACGAGGCCGGTCAGCTCGGCCGCGGTCTCCCCCTTGATGCGCAGGCCGGTGGCGAACGCGGCGATCTGGGCCGGCGTGGCCTCGCCGGCCAGGATCGAGCCCATGGCCGCGCCGGCCTGGTCCTCGGTGAGGTCCTCACGGCGCAGGAGCGGCCCCAGCACGGTGGGCCATGCGAACAGGTCGGACACGGCGAGCTCCCGGTCACATCGATGCTGTAGGGGCCAAGCCTAATCGACTCGCGCAATGCCGGGCGCACCGTCAGGACGCCGCCGCGCCGGCGAGGTCCAGGCCGGCTGGCGGTGGCGCCTGGGCGTCGTGGCCGCTCGCCGGCGTGGGGACGGGCCCGGCGCCGGCGGGGATGGCGCCGGGGAGCATGGCCCGGGTGAGGGCGGCCTGGTGGCGGGCGGCCGCGGCCCGCCGGCGGTCGCCCAGGGACGCCCAGGCCTGGGCCTCGTCGAGGGCGAGCTGGAGGGCGGCGGCGCTGGCCGGCGGGGCCAGGTCCGGGCCGGCCCGGGCCAGCTCGGCCGCCTCCCGGAGGCGGCCGTCGGCCCGCGCCCACGAGGCCAGCGAGCCGACGGCGCGGGCGGCGAGCTCGGCGTGGCCGGCCTGCTCGGCCAGGCGGTAGGCGGCGTCGCGGTTGGCCTCGGCCGCCTCCCGCTCGCCGGCGTCGAAGTAGAGCTCGGCCAGCAGCGCCGACAGCCATCCCGCGGCCACCAGCAGCCGCCGCCGGTGCCCGAGGGTCAGCCGTCCCGCCAGGAGGCGCCCGACGTAGCGCCGCCGGCCCCGCACGACCGGGATGAGCAGCTCCGGGGGCGTCCTGGCGGCGGCCTCGCGCAGCCGCTCGAGCGCCCGCTCGATCTCCTCCAGCGTTCCCGGCCCGGCCTCGGACGCCTCCGCCTGCCTGGCCACCTCCATCGCCTCGACCAGCGCGCCCACGCCGTCGCGAGGCGGCCGGTCCGGCGGCACAGGCCGCGCGCCGCGGGCCCGCCCGCCATCCGGCGCCAAGCCGTCCGACCCACCGTTGTCCGGCACCTCGGCGCCCGCGGAGGCGCCGGGCCCACCGGCCGGCGGCGAGGTGGCGGGCCCAGCGGCCGCCTGGGAGACGGCGGGCCCAGCGGCGGTCGTGAGGGACCAGAGGGCCAGGAGCACGCCGTCGGCGGCGAGGGCGTGGTCGCAGCGTTCGATCAGCTCGCGGGAGGGGCGGACGGCCGCCCGCTCGACCGCGCCGACGTACGAGCCGTCGTAGCCGGTCAGGCGACCGAGGCCGGCCTGGGACAGGCCCTGGAGGGTGCGGAGGCGGCGGAGGAGGGCGCCGAGGCAGGCGGCGGACGACGCGCCGGGGTCGAGGGCCCGCGCCGCGGGCATCGACGGCCTCCTCTCGCATGCGAATGAATGCGAACGGGTGCGAAGGTTCATGCGAAGGCGAAACCTTCGCACCCCAACCCCTGGACACCCGCACCGGGCAACGTCACCTTGTCGGCCGAAGCGTCCGAGGGACGCGGAACGTACCAGGCGGCAGCGACAAAGGAGGATGTGACCGGTGCGGGTGTTCGTGGTGGTCCTCGTCGCGCTGGTGGTGGTCCTGGCGGTCCTCACCGAGCTGTGCCTGCTGCAGGCGGCGACGCTGCGCCGGAAGGTCCGGGCGGCCCTTCCTCCCGAGGACGACACCGAGGAGGGCCGCTGAGCGGTCCGGGGGCCGTCGCGACGTGGGCTCCGTCACGGCGCGCCCCCGGCCACCCCGGGGCGGGACGGTCAGGCCGGCTGGGGCTCGTTGGGGAGGGTGTCGGCGACCGCGGCGACCACGGCCGAGCGGTCGAGCTGGAGGCGGCCGTCGACCATCGACTGGAGCTCGCCGAGGGAGCGGACCAGGGCGCCGTGGGCCTCGAGGATGCGGGCGGCGACCCCGGGGGCGATGGTGGCGTAGGAGGGGGCGAACGCGAACCCGCAGAAGGGGCAGCGGAAGCCGTCGCTGGGCTGGAGGAGCTGGTCGAGGAGGAGCTCGCGGCGGCACGACCCGCAGTGGGCGGGGATGCTCACGAGGTCGCTCCTTCCAGGGTGGCCTCGCCCTGCTCCTCCTCGAGGAGCTGGCTGGCCACCTGGGCCAGGGCGAACGGGTCGACGGGCCGGTTGACGAGAGCGTCGGCGCCGGACCAGCGGCCGAGCCACTCGTCCTGGACCCGGTCGAGGATGAGGATGACCGGGCAGGCGGTCTCGGGCCGCGCCTTGAGGTCGCGGGTCAGGCCCAACCCGCCGTAGGGGGTGACCGAGACGTCGGCCACCACCAGGTCGGGCTGGCGGGCCTCGGCGATGACCAGGGCGTCGTTGCCGTTGGCGGCCTCCAGGAACGAGACCTCCTCGCCGGACAGCTCCAGGCGCTCCAGGGCGAGGGCGAGCCGCTCGCGGAAGCCTGGGTCGTCGGCGACCAGCAGGATCTGGATCACGGGCGCTCCCGTTCTGCTCGGGTGAGCATCCAATCGGTGAAGGTGAACACCAGGGATGGATACCACGTCCCGTCCCGCCGGATGGTGACGACGTATGGCGCCTGGTCCCTGGCGTCCGCCTCGCCGAGGTCGAGGGTGTCGCCGGGGACGACCAGCCGGCCGGCGGTCGGCCGCACCCTGGCCACGCCGTCGGCGATCTGCTCGGTCCGGGTCTGGAGCCCCTCGACGCGGACGCTGCCCGCGGCCGGCATCCCGCCCTTGTGGTCGAGCAGCGGCCGGTAGGCGGCCAGGACGCTCTGCTCGGCGGGCGAGAGCTGGTCGAGCACCGCCTTCGGGTCGCGGCCGGCGGCGGCGACCAGGTCACGGACGGCCGCCTCGGGTGAGGAGGCGCCGGGGGCGGCCTGCTGGCCGGTGGCCGCGAGCTGGTCCCAGTCGGGCTCGCCGGCGGCGGCGGCGAGGCGGGCGTGCTCGGCCACCGAGGCGAGCAGCGAGACCCGCCAGCGGTCCTCGGCCCGGACCGCGACCATCCGCAGGCCGCTGATCCGTCCCCTTGACTCGTCGATCAGGCGGCGGTTGACCTCGGCGACCGGCAGCTCCAGCTTGGTCCCGTTGGCGTCCCGGCCCCCGACCGTGCCGCCGGCCAGCTCGACCACGGCGACGTCGGCGCCGCCGAGGGCGGCGAGCCGCCGGAAGCGGATGTCGCGGGCGGTGAGCTGGAGGCCGGACAGCGGCTTGCCGCTCGGACCGGTGATGCGGCCGTCGAGCAGGGCGGTGACCCGGTCGCGGTAGGTGTCGAGGAGCAGGGCCTCCTCGGCCCCGAGGTACCCGGCGGCCCGGTCGAAGTCCTGGCTGCCGAGGGCCGTGAGCAGCCCTTCGGCGGCCGCCTCGGGCGAGGACGCGCCGTCGGCGGTGGCGGCCACCTGGCGGGAGGCGTACAGGCCGACCCCGCCGAACAGCAGCAGCACGGCGATCAGGCCGGCCACCAGGCCGGGGCCGATCCGCCTGCGCCTGGCCGGTGGCGGCGCCGGGGTCCAGGTGGGCACGGTCGGGTGCTCGGTCACGTGGCCGCTCCTTGTCGTCGCGTCCCCTCAAGGATAGGCCGACCCGCCGGTCAAGATGGGGTCCATGCGACGGTCGACCGTCGCATGGACCGATTCCGCCTCCGGCCGGCTGGCCAGCGGGCCGGTGGGCGCGACCCCGACGCGGCCATGTCCAGGTCGCCGACCCGCGCCCCGGCGGCTACGCCGGCGCCACCCGCCCGGGCCGGGGCCGGCCGCTAGATCGGGCGGCGGCCGGTCGAGCGCAGCCCCCAGATCAGCGCCCACGGGACGACGGTCATCACGACCACGAAGACGATCACGTTCCCGCTGGCGCGGTTCATGCCCAGAAGCGACTAGGGCTTGGGCTTGGCGGTGGGCCCGCGCCAGGGGAACTCGACGGTGTGGTTCCAGCAGTTGGGGCCCGGGTTGTACTGGGACAACGGGTCGCCGCACTGCCCGCAGACCCGGCCGAGCGGGAAGCTCTTCTGGCCGCTCTTGCCGGAGCCGGAGTGGGTTCGGGCGCCCTGCACCGCGCGTCCCTTGGAGCTCATGTGAATCCCCGATCCTCTGCCGGGCAGGCCTCGCCGGCCCGGCCGCCGTGGCGACGACCTCAAAGTCTGCCATCACGCCCCGGACGGCGCAAAGCCGTGGGCACGGAACCTCCAGGTCAGCGGTAGCGCAGAACGGTGCCGAGGCCGGCGTCGGCGGCCCGCCGGAGGAGCAGGTTGGCCACCGCCAGGTCGGTGGTGGCCAGGCCGCGGTGCCAGAACAGGGTCCGCTCCTCCGGCCGTTCGCGGCCCGGCGCCCTGCCGGCCACGATCTCGCCCAGCTCGGCATGGAGGTTGTGGCGGCCGAGCCGGCCCTCCTCGACGTGGCGGCGCAGGGCCCCGAGCGGTCCCACCGTGGCCTGGCCCCAGTCGTCGACCACCACCTTGTCCATCACGTCGACCAGGTCGAGGCCGACGGCGCTGACCGTCCCGTAGGGGATCACGGTCGTCCCCGGGGCCACCCAGCCGGTCTCCAGCAGCACCTCGGGCTCGGTCAGCCGGGTCGCCTCGACCATGATGTCGGCGCCGGTCAGGGCCTCGGCCGGCGTGGCCACGGCCCGGACCGGCTTGCCCAGCTCCTCGGCCAGCCGGGCCGCGAACGCCTCCCGGGACGCGGCCCGGCGGCTGGTCACCCGGATCTCCTCGAAGTCGAACAGGTCGTCCAGCATGGTCACGTTCCACCAGGCCGACCCGCGGGCGCCGAGGTGGCCCAGCACCCGCGAGCCCGGCCTGGCCAGGTGCCTGGCCCCGAGCGCGGTCAGGGCGCCGGTGCGGGCCGCCGTCAGCCAGGTTCCGTCGACGATGCCCAGCGGCATGCCGGTGTCCGGGTCGAGCAGCAGCACCAGGGCCAGCTCGCTGGGCAGGCCGAGGCGCCAGTTGCCGACGAAGTCGCCGACCACCTTGACCCCGCTGACGTGCTCGGGACCGAGGTGGCCGCGGAGCACGTTGAAATGCCCGGCGCCCCCGTTGGGGGGCGCCAGGTGGACACGCGGCTCGAGCACGACCTGCCCTTCGCCCTGGGCCCGGACGGCGCCCTCGACCGCAGCCAGGATCTCGGCCCGCGGGAGGTCGAGGGCGTCGACGTCCGGTCCAGCGACGAAGCGCAGCTCTAGAGCAGGCCCTGCTGGGTCAGCCAATCGGTGGCGACCTTCTCGGGGTCCTGCTTGTCGACGTCGACCAGCTTGTTGAGCTCGATCAGCTGCTCGGTGGTGATCTTGGCCGAGATGCCGTCCAGCGCCTGCTTGACCTGGTCGGTCATGGCCTCCTTGCGCCCGATGGGGACGATGTTCTGGGCCGGCTGGAGCGGCTTGTCCTCCTCCAGCACCACCCAGCCGTTCTCGGCGATGGCCCCCTGGGTGGTGAACACCCGGCCGACGTCGATGTCGCCCTTGTTCAGGGCCGAGGTGGTCAGGGGGCCGCCGGCGTCCAGGGCCTTGAACTCCTTGAAGTCCTCGATGCCGTAGACCTTCTTGAGGCCGGGGAGGCCGGCCGGGCGGGTCTCCAGCTCCGGCGGGCCGCCGACGACCAGCTGGCTCGCCTTGCCCTTGAGGTCGGACACCTTGGCCAGGCCGTACTGGTCGGCCGTCTCCTTGGTGACGGCCCAGCCGTCCTTGTCCTCGGCCGGGCTCTGGGCGAGGGCGACCAGGCCCTTGGCGTCCAGCAGCGGCGTCAGGGCGGTGTTGACCTCCTCGGAGCTGGTCTCGGTGGCGTCGGGGTTGAGGAACGACAGCACCGACCCGTTGTACTCGGGCAGCAGGTCGATCTCGCCACTCTCCAGGGCCGGGAACACGACCTCCCGGTTGCCCAGGTTGGGCCGGACGGTGACGTCGACGCCGGCCTTCTCGAGCACGGCGGCGTACATCTGGGCCAGGATGAGCTGCTCGGAGAAGTTGGTCGAGCCGACGGTCACGCTCGACTGCTCGTTGGGCTGGGTACCGCCCTCGAGCGCGTCGTCTCCGCCGCCGCAGGCGGCCAGGAGCAGCGCCAGGCAGGCCGCGACCGCGGCCCCACCAAGCCGGATCCTTCGCATGGACGATCTTCCTTTCCTTGGGACTGGGACCTTGTCGTCCCGGGACTATGCGGCCTTCTCGACCTTGGCGCGGACGGCCGCATCCGCGCTCCGCTCGGCCAGGCCCTTGGAGACCACCAGGGCCTGCACGCGACCGAGCACCAGCTCGGTGAGCAGCGACAGCACGGCGACCAGGATGGCCCCGCCGACCACCTCGGCCAGGTCGCGCTGGGCGAGCCCGTCGATCAGGTAGCGGCCGAGCCCGCCAAGGCCGACGTAGGCGGCCAGGGTTGCGGTGGCCACCACCTGCACCGCCGAGGTGCGGATGCCGGCCATGATCAGCGGCATGGCCATCGGCAGCTCGACCTGCCACAGGACCTGCCGGCCGCGCATGCCCATGCCCTCGGCGGCCTGGCGGACGTCGGGGTCGACCGAGTGGACGCCGATGTAGCTGTTGGTCACGATCGGGGGGATGGCCAGCGCGAACAGCGTGATCAGGATCGGGGCGACGCCGAAGCCGAAGACGGTGAACATCAGGATGATGATGCCCAGCGACGGGATCGCCCGGCCAAGGTTGGTCAGGTTGACGGCGAAGGTGGCCCCGCGCCCCGTGTGCCCGATGAAGATGCCGACGGGCAGGGCGATGGCGGCGGCGACGGCGGTGGCCAGCAGCGAGTACCAGAGGTGCTGGAGGGTGCGGACCGGGATGCCGTCCGGCCCGCTCCACTGGGCCGGGTCGGTGAGCCAGGCCAGCACCTCGGTGACGACGTTCACCGGCGGCTACCTCCCCCGGCTCCGGGCCCAGGGGGTGAGCTGGCGCTGCAGGCCGACCAGGGCCAGGTCGGCGGCGAAGGCGAGCAGGGCCGACAGCACGATCCCGATGATGATGGGGGTGGTGAAGTTCAGGGTGAAGCCGTCGATGAACAGCCGCCCCAGCCCGCCCTGGCCGATCAGGGCGGTGACCGTGACCAGCCCGATGGTGGTGACGGTGGCGATGCGGATGCCGGCCATGATCACCGGCAGGGCCAGGGGCAGCTCGACCCGGAGGAGCTGGCGGGCCCGGGTGTAGCCCATCGCCTGGGCGGCCTCGCGCACGTCGTGGTCGACCCCCCGCAGCCCTTCGACGATGTTCCGGACCAGGATCAGCAGGGTGTACATGGTCAGCCCGATCAGCGAGGTCCTGATGGACAGCCCGGTGAACGGGATCAGCAGGATGAACAGGGCCAGCGACGGGATCGTGAACAGCATCCCGGTGAAGCCGAGGACGGGCCCGTACAGCCGCGGCCAGCGGATCGCGGCCAGGGACAGCGGGAAGGCCAGCAGCAGCCCGAGCAGCACGGCCAGGACGGTGAGCTGGACGTGCTGGAAGAGGTAGTCGCGGATGTCGTCGAGGTGGTCGCCGACCCACGACCAGCGGATCACCTCGGCCGCCAGGACCGGGGCTGGGCCGTCGCTCAACTGATCTCCTTGGAGAGCAGCTCCAGGGTGACGATGCCCTCGTAGCGGTCGCCGTCGCTGACCCGCACGGCCACGCCGGTGCGGGACTGGACCATGGCGTTGAGGGCGGCCCGCAGCGAGTCGTCGGCCTGGACCTGGAGCTGGAAGGGACGGATCTCGGCGTCGCCGACACGGCCACGCTCGACCGCCTCGCCGGCGTGGGCCCAGCCGAGCAGCCGCCGGTCGCCGTCCACCACCACCACCCAGTCGCTGCCGTAGGCCTCGGCCGCGGACAGGGCCCGCTGGCCGTCGTCGTCGGGCGCGACCACCGGGCCCGTCTCGGCCTTGACGGCCGATACCGGGATCAGGGCCAGCCGCTTGAGGCCGCGCTCGACCCCGAGGAAGTCGGCCACGAAGGCGCTGGCCGGCTCGGCCAGCAGCTCGTCCGGGGGCGCGTACTGCTCCAGGTGGCCACCCTGGCGGAAGATGGCGATGCGGTCGCCCATCTTGATCGCCTCGTCGATGTCGTGGGTCACGAACACGATCGTCTTGCGGACCTCCTGCTGGAGGCGGAGGAATTCGTCCTGGAGGCGGCTGCGGACGATCGGGTCGACCGCCCCGAAGGGCTCGTCCATGAGCATGATCGGCGGGTCGACGGCCAAGGCCCTGGCCACCCCGACCCGCTGGCGCTGGCCGCCGGAGAGCTGGTGCGGGTAGCGGTCGCGGACCTCGGCGGGCAGGCCGACCAGCTCCAGGAGCTCGCCCACGCGGCCCCGGGTGCGCTGGGAGTCCCAGCCGTTCAGCCCGGGCACGGTGGCGATGTTCTCGCCGATGGTGCGGTGCGGGAACAGGCCGATCTGCTGGATGACGTAGCCGATGCGGCGGCGCAGCTGGGGCGGGTCGACCTTGGCGATGTCCTGGCCGTCGACCACGATGCGGCCGCTGGTGGCCTCGATCATGCGGTTGATCATCCGCAGGGTGGTGGTCTTGCCGCAGCCGGACGGGCCGACGAGGACGGTCAGGTCGCCTTCGGGGACCTCGAGGTCGACGTTGTCAACGGCGATGGTGCCGTCGGGGAAGCGCTTGGTGACGGACTCGAAGCTGATCAACTGCCGCCCCCGTCCTCTGGGCTCCCGACCCGAAGTGGTCGCGTAGTGTGGCAACGTTCCACGCTAGGTGTCAACGGTCCGAGCACACGCCGGCGGGCGCGACCATGTCGACCTTCCAACCTAACCATACCGGCCCGACAAGGCCGCGACAGTGATCGTCCTGGCCGGCAACCGCGACCTGACCAGAGAGGCGGTCGAGGCGGTGGCCTGGGGCGGCGAGAAGCTGGCCCTGGCCCCGGCCGCCCTGGAGCGGGTGGCCGCCGGCCAGGCCGAGCTGGCGGCGCTGCTGGCCCACGGGGAGCGCGTCTACGGGGTCAGCACCGGCACCGGCTGGTTGGCCTCGGTCGACCTGGACCCGGCGGCCCAGGCGGACCACCAGCGAAATCTCCTCTTGGGCCGGGCGGTCGGCGGGCCGCCGTGGCTGGCCCCGGCCGAGGCCCGGGCGGTGCTGGTGGCCCGGCTGGGGAACCTGGTCAGCGGCCACGCCGGGGTCGGGCCGGAGCTGTGCCGGTTCCTGGTCGACCGGGTCAACGACGGCTTCGTCCCGGCCGTGCCCCGGCGTGGGGTCGGCTGCGCCGGGGAGGTGATCCCCCTGGCCCACGCCTGCCAGACCCTGGTCGGGGCCGGCCTGGTCCTGGGACCGGACGGCGCCGTCCGGGACGCGGCCGCCGCCCTGGCCGACCGCGGGGTGCTCCCCCACCGGCTCCGGGCCAAGGAGGGAATCGCCCTGCTCGCCGGGTCGCCGGTGGCCGCCGCCCTGGCCCTGGCCCGGCTGCGGGCCGGCGAGCGGCTGGCCGGGCAGCTGCAGGCGG
>DASUPQ010000514.1 GCA_036280995.1 Actinomycetota bacterium
CAGCAGGCGCTGCTGATCCCGCTGTTCCGGCTGTACCGCGAGGTCCCGCTGCCGCTGTGGATGAGCGACTCGGGGCAGCTGCTGGACAGCTACTGGGGGCTGATCCTGGTCAACACCGCCTTCCAGACCGGCTTCTGCACCTTCGTGCTCAGCAACTACATGAAGGCCCTGCCGCAGGAGATGTTCGAGGCGGCCCGGGTCGACGGGGCCAGCGTCCCCACCCAGTTCTTCCGCATCACCCTGCCGCTGTGCCGGCCGGCCCTGGCCGCGCTGGCCACCCTCCAGGTCACCTGGATCTACAACGAGTTCTACTGGGCCACGGTGCTGATGCAGTCGGGCGACAAGTTCCCCATCACCAGCTCCCTCACGAACCTGCGGGGCCAGTTCTTCACCGACTACAACCTGCTCTCGGCCGGGTCGGTGGTCATCGCCATCCCCGTCCTGGTGGTGTTCTTCCTGCTCCAGAAGCAGTTCGTGGCCGGCCTGACCCTGGGGTCGACCAAGGGGTGAGCCCACCGGGAGAGCTCCAGCTCCGCGCCGGCGGGGTCTCGCTGGTGCTGGACGCGCGGGCCGGGGCGGGGTCTCCGCTGCCGGTGGTGCTGCACTGGGGCCCGGACCTGGGCGAGAACCTCGACGGCGACGCCCTGGCCGGGGCGCTGGTGCCGGCGGCGGCGCACTCGGCCATCGACCGGCCGGTGCGGCGCCGGCTGCTGCCCATGCCGGCCGACGGCTGGCGGCTGCGGCCCGGGCTGGCCGGCGCCCGGCCGGACGGGAGCGGCTGGTCGCCGCGGTTCCTGGTCCGGACGGTCGAGGTCGCCGGCGACGGCAGCTGGGCCGCGGTCGCGGCCGAGGACCCCGAGGCCGGGCTGGCCCTGGTCACGCGGCTGCGGCTGCATCCCTCGGGGGTCCTTGAGGCCGGCCACACCCTCCGCAACCTGGGCGACGGGCCCTATCTGGTCACACAGCTCGGGGTCAGCCTGCCCCTGCCGGCCCGGGCGGTGGAGCTGCTCGACCTGACCGGCCGGTGGTGCCGCGAGCGCATCCCCCAGCGGCACCCGCTGCCCCACGGCGCCTGGGTGCGCGAGGGCCGCCACGGGCGCACCGGCCACGACGCCACCCTGGTCCTGGCCGCCGGCAGCCCCGGGTTCGGGTTCCGCTCCGGCGAGGTCTGGGGGATCCACCTGGGCTGGAGCGGGGACGCGGTCCACTGGGCGGAGCGCAACGCCGACGGCCACGCCGGGATCGGCGCGGCCGAGCTGCTCGGCCCCTCCGAGGTGGCCCTCGGCCCCGGCGAGTCGTACGCCACCCCGCCCGTGTACGCCAGCTACAGCGCCGACGGCCTGGACGGCCTCAGCGCCGCCTACCACCGCTTCCTGCGCGACCGGCCGTCCCACCCGCGCACGCCCCGGCCGGTCGTGCTCAACACCTGGGAGGCCGTCTACTTCGACCACCGCCTGGAGCGGCTCACCGCCCTGGCCGACGTGGCCGCCCGCCTCGGGGTCGAGCGGTTCGTGCTCGACGACGGCTGGTTCGGCAACCGCCGCAACGACACCGCCGGGCTCGGCGACTGGTACGTGGCCGCCGACGTCTGGCCGGACGGCCTCAACCCGCTGATCGGCCACGTCCGGAAGCTGGGCATGGAGTTCGGGCTGTGGGTCGAGCCGGAGATGGTCAACCCCGACTCCGACCTGTTCCGGGCCCACCCCGACTGGGTCCTGTCCGGGTCGGGCCAGCCAGGGCGGCTGCCCCAGCCGTGGCGCCACCAGCAGGTGCTCGACCTGGCCAACCCCGACTGCTACGCCTTCATCCGCGACCGGCTGGACGCGCTGCTGGGCGAGCACGACATCGCCTTCCTCAAGTGGGATCACAACCGCGACCTGGTCGAGGCCGGCCACGCCGGCCGGCCCGGCGTCCACGCCCAGACCCTGGCCACCTACCGGCTGCTGGACGAGCTGCGCGCCCGCCACCCGGGGGTGGAGATCGAGAGCTGCGCCTCGGGCGGGGGCCGGGTCGACCTGGGGATCCTCGGCCGCACCGACCGGGTCTGGGCCAGCGACACCAACGACGCCCTGGAGCGCCAGCCCATCCAGCGCTGGACCCAGCTGCTGGTCCCGCCCGAGCTGGTCGGCAGCCACGTCGGCCCGCCCAAGGCCCACACCACCGGCCGCGTCCACACCCTCGCCTTCCGGGTGGCCACGGCGCTGTTCGGCCACTTCGGCATCGAGTGGGACATCGCCTCGGCCTCGGCCTCCGAGCAGGCGGCCCTGGCCGAGGCGATCGCCTTCTACAAGCAGACGCGGCCGCTGCTCCACAGCGGCCAGGTGGTGCGGGCCGACCATCCCAACCCGGCCGCCTACCTGCACGGGGTGGTGGCCCCCGACCGCGCCGAGGCGCTGTTCGCCTACGTGCAGCTCACCAGCTCGGCCTACGAGACGCCGGGCCTGGCCCGGCTGCCCGGCCTGGACCCGGGCCGCGCCTACCGGGTCGAGCCGGTGCCGGTCGCGGGCGAGCCCGAGACCAAGCAGGCGGTGGCCCCGGCATGGCTGGAGGCGGGCGGGGTCACCCTCGGCGGCCTGGCCCTGGCCGAGGTCGGCCTGCCCCTGCCGGTGCTCCGGCCCGAGCAGGCCCTGCTGCTCCACGTCACCGGCGCATGACGGGGGAGCGGCTCGGCCTGGGCGCGGGGGCGCTGCCCCCGCGGGCCTGGGCGGCCTCCGACGCCCGGTCGCTGGACCTGTCGGGGCAGTGGCGGTTCCGGTTGTCGCCCCGGGCCGGCGCCGGCACCGGCTTCGCCGACCCCAGCTTCGACGACGCCGGCTGGGCGACCCTGCCGGTGCCGTCCCACTGGCAGCTCCAGGGCTACGGCGGCCCCGCCTACACCAACGTCCGCTACCCGTTCCCGGTCGACCCGCCGCACGTCCCCGACGAGAACCCGACCGGGGACTACCGGCTCCGGTTCCGGCTGCCGGCCGGCTGGGACGCCGAGCGGACCGTGCTGCGGTTCGAGGGGGCCGACTCGTTCCTGCGGGTCTGGCTGAACGGCCAGGAGCTGGGCAGCTCGACCGGGAGCCGGCTGCCGGCCGAGTTCGACGCCACCGCCGCCCTGTACGCCCCCGGGGAGGACAACCTGCTGGCCGCTCGGGTGCAGCAGTGGTCGGCGGCCAGCTACCTGGAGGACCAGGACATGTGGTGGCTGTCCGGGATCTTCCGCGAGGTGCGGCTGCTGGCCCGCCCGGCCGGGGGGATCGACGACCACTTCGTGCACGCCGGCTACGACCACGAGACAGGCGCCGGCACCCTCCGGGTCGACGCCGGCGTGCCGGCCCGGGTCACCGTGCCCGAGCTGGGGGTGGACGCGGCCGCGGGGGAGGTGGTCCGGATCCCGGCCGTGGAGCCGTGGTCGGCCGAGTCGCCCCGGCTGTACGACGGCCAGCTGGCCACCGCGACCGAGCGGGTGGCGCTGCGGATCGGCTTCCGCACCGTCGCCGTGGCCGGCGGGGTCCTGACCGTCAACGGCCGGCGGGTGCTGTTCCGCGGGGCCAACCGGCACGAGTTCCACCCCGACCGGGGCCGGGCCGTCGGCGAGGACGTCATGGAGGCCGACGTCCTCCTGATGAAGCGCCACAACCTCAACGCCGTCCGGACCAGCCACTACCCGCCCCACCCACGGTTCCTGGAGCTGTGCGACAGCTACGGGCTGTATGTGGTCGACGAGTGCGACCTGGAGACCCACGGGTTCGAGCCGCTCGGCTGGCGGGGCAACCCGGCCGACGACCCCCGCTGGCGCGACGCCCTGGTGGACCGGATGGCCCGCATGGTCGAGCGGGACAAGAACCGTCCCAGCGTGGTCATGTGGTCGCTCGGCAACGAGAGCGGCCGCGGCCGCAACCTGGCCGCCATGGCCGAGTGGGCGCGGCGGCGCGACCCGTCGCGGCCGCTCCACTACGAGGGCGACTGGTCGTGCCCGGACGTCGACGTCTACAGCCGCATGTACCCGACCCACGCCGAGGTCGACGCCATCGGCCGCCGCGAGGAGGCCCCGCTCGACGACCCCGGGCTGGACGCCCGGCGCCGGGCCATGCCGTTCCTCCTCTGCGAGTACGGTCATGCCATGGGCAACGGGCCCGGCGGCCTCTGGGAGTACCAGGAGCTGTTCGAGCGGTACGAACGCTGCCAGGGCGGGTTCGTGTGGGAGTGGATCGACCACGGCCTGCGTTCCGGCACCGCCGACGGCCGCGAGTACTTCGCCTACGGCGGCGACTTCGGCGAGCCCCTCCACGACGGCAACTTCGTCGCCGACGGGCTGCTGTTCCCCGACCGCACGCCCTCGCCGGGTCTGGCCGAGCTCAAGAAGGTGGTCGAGCCGGTCCGCATCACCCCCGACCCGGCCGGTGGCGTCCGGGTCGCCAACCTCCACGACGTCCGCGACCTCTCCCACCTGTCGTTCGAGTGGCACCTGGAGGAGGAGGGCGTCGAGGTCGCCGCCGGCCACCTGGAGGTCCCACCCGTCGACGCCGGATCGGCCACCACCGTCCCCCTCCCGCCCCTCCCCACCACCGCCCGCGAGACCTGGCTGACCGTCCGCGCCGTCCTGGCCACCGACCACCCCTGGGCCCCGGCCGGCCACGAGATCGCCTGGGGGCAGGTCCACCTGGAGCCGCGCCGCACCCCCCCGGTTCCGGGCCAGGTCCCCCGGTGGGGGAGCGTGGCCCAACCAAACGAGGAGGTGCCGGGGGCGGTCCACAGCCCCGGGGCCCCGCACCCACCGCCCCGGGGGCAGGACCCGCAACCGCTGGTGGTTGGACCCGGGACCTTCGACGCGGCCTCCGGAAGGCTGGTGCGGGTCGGGGAAATCGACGTGGACGGGCCGGTGCTGGACCTGTGGCGGGCGCCGACCGACAACGACCAGGGGCACCACGGGGAGGCGCTGGCGCCGGTGTGGCGGCGGGTCGGGCTGCACCGGTTGCGGCACCGGGTGGACGGGGTCGCGCTGGAGGGCGACGGCCTGGTGGTGCGGTCCCGGGTGGCGCCGGCCGCGACCGACCTGGGGGTGGCGGTCGCCTACCGGTGGTCGGTGGTGGAGGGCGGGCTGCGGCTGGAGGTGGAGGCCGTGCCCGAGGGGGACTGGCCCTGCCCGTGGCCGCGGCTGGGGCTGCGGATGGCGGTGCCGGCCGGGTTCCGGAAGGTCGAGTGGTTCGGCCGCGGGCCCGGCGAGGCCTACGCCGACACCGGCCGGGCGGCCCGGGTCGGCCGCTTCGCGGCCACGGTGGCGGAGCTCCAGACCCCGTACCTGTATCCGCAGGAGAACGGCAACCGCCGCGACGTGCGCTGGGCCACCGTGGGCGACGGCGGCGGGCGCGGGATCCGGTTCGAGGGCGAGCCGACCTTCGACCTGACCGTCCGGCCCTGGACCAGCGAGCAGCTCGACCAGGCCCGCCACCCCACCGACCTCGTCCCCGGCGACCGTGTCTGGGTCAACCTCGACCTCGCCCAGCAGGGGATCGGCTCGGCCTCCTGCGGCCCCGGCGTCCTCCCCGCCTACCGGCTCGACCCGGCCCCGGCGACCTTCGCGGTCCGGCTGCTCCCCGCTCGGGAAGGCCCGATGAGGTGACGACCGTCGGCGAGGGCGTCGAGCCGGCTCCCGGCGCCCGCTCCCTGGGACTGATCATGGCCGCCCTGGTGCTGGTGCGGCGGCGCTGGCCCCTGGGCGTGCTGCTCGCCTCGGCCGTGGCCCTGCAGCTCTACGGCCTGACCAACTACCCGGGCATCCCTCGCGGTGCCGCTGTCGGTCGCCGTGGCGACCGCCTGGGCGGCCGGGCACCAGCGCTGGACCCTGGCCGTCGTCGCCTGGTTCGTGGTCGCGCCCTTCGCGTACCTCCTGTACCAGCTCGAGGCGGAGACCGAGCCGCTGATGCCGCTGCTGAACGGGACCGTGCAGAGCGCCGCCATGTTCGCCGCCGTGCTGATCCTCGGGGAGGCGATGCGCAACCGTCGCGCCCTGGACCGGGCGAACCGCCTGCTCCGGGCCGAGCAGGACCGCTCCGAGCAGCTGCTGCGCAACGTCCTCCCGGGCCCGATCGCCGACCGGCTCAAGCGGGGCGAGGAGGTCATCGCCGACGGGTTCCCGGAGGTCACGGTGCTCTTCGCCGATCTCGTGGACTTCACCCGGCGCAGCCAGCGCAGCAGCCCGGAACGGGTGGTGTGGGTCCTGGACGACCTGTTCTCGGCCCTGGACCGGCTGGCCGAGCGCCACGGGCTGGAGAAGATCAAGACCATCGGCGACGCCTACATGGTGGTCGGGGGCCTGCCCGAGCCCCGGCCCGACCATGCCCAGGCGGTGGCCGAGATGGCCCTGGCCCTGCGCGAGGAGGTCCCCCGGCACCGCGACCCGGACGGCCGGCCGCTGGCCGTGCGCGTCGGCATCGACACCGGCCCGGTGGTGGCCGGGGTGATCGGCCGGCGCAAGTTCAGCTACGACCTGTGGGGCGACACCGTCAACACGGCCAGCCGGATGGAGTCGCGCGGGCTGCCCGGGTGCATCCAGGTGACGGAACGGACCTACCGGCGGCTCCGCGACCGCTACCGCTTCCAGCGGCGGGGGCCGATCCAGGTCAAGGGCAAGGGGACACAGGACACTTGGTTCCTGGTCGCCCGGGCGGTCAGGCCCGCTGAGGCTCAGGGCGCGAGCCCACCGAGAACTCGGTCCCGAACGGGTCGGTGATGGTGGCCAGGCGCCCGTAGACGAAATCCTCGGGTGTGCCGGCGGTGCCGCCGGCCTCGGCGGCGCGGGCGACCGCGGCGTCGGTGTCGGCCACCTCGAACAGGGTCGTCCAGCCCGACGACACGCCGGGGACGCCCATGATCCCGCCGATCTCGTGACCGTCGGGTCGGCGCAGGAAGGTGAAGTCGAAGTCCGGCAGGTCCGGGTTGCCGTCGAGGGTGAAGCCGAACACGGCCGCATAGAACGCCCGGGCCGGTTCGGGGTCGGGGGTCACCAGGTCGTTGCGGAGCAGCGACCCGGGCTCGTTCACGACCTCGCAGCCGACATGGCCGCGGCCCTCCCAGAGCCCGAACTGCGCCCCCACCGGGTCCTTGACGATCGCCATGCGGCCCTGGTCGGGGAAGTCCGTCGGCTCCAGCACGACGGTCCCGCCGGCGTCGGTGACGCGCCGGACGGTGGCGTCGCAGTCGCCGGTGGCCAGGTACATGTTCCACCAGAACGCGGTCGCCGCCGGGTCGGGGTTCTCGGCCAGGGCGGCGACCCGCCGCCCGCCCAGGAGGCACTGGGTGTAGCGCATCATCTCCGGCGGCCCGACCTCGAAGTCCCAGCCGAACAGGGCGCCGTAGAACGCCATCGCCTGCTCCAGGTCGGGGATGCCCAGGTCGATCCAGGTCGGGGTGCCGTCGGGCTGGTTCTCGGTGACGAAGCTCATCGCGCGCTCCTCGGCGTCCGGTTCGGCCCCGGGTCGCTCAACCCGGGCTGGCCGCTGGTCGATCAGACCACCATGACCACGCCCGGAGTCTCCCACCCTTCCCCGACGGCGGCCGAGCCCAACCTCCTGCTGACCTGCCGCGGTTGTCGGCGGTTGGGGACTATGGAAGTCTCTGGCCATGCCACGGGTAGCGCACGGGTCGTCGGCCACGCCTGAGCAGCTCCGCCAGGCCCACGCGGCCCTGGCCAGCCGGGCCGCCGAGGTCGAGCTGGGCTTCGCCGTCGCCGCCCCGGCCACCCTGCAGGACTTCGACTTCCTCTTCCCCGAGCTCCAGGACGACGACGCCAACCTGCTGCCCCGGTCGGCGGCCACCGTCAAGCGGCTCAAGGAGCTCGGCCGGACCATGGTCGACCCGGGCGCCGCCACCGGCGACGGCGTCGTCCCGGCCATCTACACCTACTTCGGCCAGTTCGTCGACCACGACATCACCTTCGAGACCAGCTCCTTCACCACCGGCATGCTGCTGGCGCCGAACCTGGCCCCGCTCCCGGTGGCCCGGATCCGCGACGACCTCAAGAACCTGCGCACGGCCAGCCTGGAGCTGGACAGCCTGTACGGCCCGCCGGCCCCCCGCGACCCGGCCGACCACGACCGGATGCTGATCGGGAAGGTGACCGGGCTCAACGGGACGGCCCCGCCCCTGAAGCGGCCGCCGGGCAAGGGCGACGACAACGACCTGCCCCGGGAGCCGCGCAACGCCGACCCGCTCCGCGACCGGGCGGCCCGCATCGGCGACCCGCGCAACGACGAGAACCTGATCGTCGCCCAGCTCCACCTGGCCTTCCTCAAGGCCCACAACCGCCTGGTCGACCAGGGCCGCAGCTTCGAGGAGGCGCGGCGGCTGGTCCGCCAGCACTACCAGCACATCGTGCTCCACGACTTCCTCAAGCGGGTCGCCGACCCGGCGATCGTGGACGGGGTCATCAGCGGCGGCAACCGCTTCTACGACGCCCTCGGCGAGCCGTTCTTCCTGCCGCTCGAGTTCACCGTGGCCGGGTTCCGCTTCGGTCACACCATGGTCCGCGACACCTACGACTTCAACCTCAACTTCGACCCGGCGTCGCTGGGGCTGCTGTTCACCTTCACCGCCCTCAGCGGCGAGCTGGGCGACTTCGACACCCTGCCCGACAACTGGATCATCCAGTGGGAGCGCTTCATCGCCCCCGGCGGCGGCAAGAACAAGGCCCGGCGGTTCGACACCAAGCTGGCCGACGGCCTGTTCCAGCTCCAGACGGTCACCGGCCAGCTGGAGCAGCCGGCCGACGCCGCCAACCTGGCCGTCCGCAACCTGCTGCGCGGCTACGGGCTGCGCATGCCCACCGGGCAGGCCCTGGCCGGGCGGCTGGGGCTGCCGGCCCTGACCGCGACCCAGCTCGAGGCGGCCGCGGCCAGCACCCGCCAGGCCAAGGTGCTGCGCGACGCCGGGTTCCTGGAGCGGACGCCGCTCTGGTACTACCTGCTGGCCGAGGCCCGCCACGGCGGCGGCCAGCGTCTCGGCCCGGTCGGCGGCACCCTGGTCGCCGAGGTGCTGGTCGGGCTGGTCCGGCGCAGCGAGGACTCGATCCTGCGCACGCCCGGCTGGGTTCCGTCCCTGCCCGCGGCCACGGCGGGCCGGTTCGAGCTGGCCGACCTGCTGCGGTTCGCCAAGGTCGCCGGGGGCGGGGCCGCGCCCCGGACCTACAAGGTCAAGAAGGGCGACAGCCTCTCCCTGATCGCCCAGAAGCAGCTCGGCGACGCCGGTCGCTGGCCCGAGCTGTTCGTGCTCAACCGGGCCAAGATCCGCCACCGCGACCGGCTCAGCGTCGGCCAGGTCCTGACCCTGCCCGGGCCCACCCCGATCAGGCCCCGGCCCCAGCTGTACAAGGTCAAGAAGGGCGACACCCTCTCCGGCATCGCCAGGAGCAGGCTCGGCGACGCGAGCCGCTGGCCCGAGATCGCCAAGCTCAACCGCGACGTCGTCGCCGACCCCGACGAGATCGCCCCCGGGCTGGTGCTGGTCATCGTCAAGGGCTGACCGGCCGGCTGTCGCTGGGGGCGGGCAGACTTCCGGCATGCGGGTCGCGGTGGTGGAGGACGCCGAGGGTGGGGGGCTGCTGCAGGCCGTCGCCGAGGACGGCACGCCCCAGGGGCCGGTGGAAGCGGTGGCCGACCTGGCCGGGGCGGTGGCGGAGCGGGAGCGGGCCGGGCGGCCGCGCTGGGTGTGGGCGGCCGCCGGGGACGTCTACCCGGGGCTGCTGGCGGCCGGGGTGCGGGTCGGGCGCTGCCACGACCTGGGCCTGACCGAGCAGCTCCTGCTCGCCGCCGACGGCCGCTGGGGCGAGCCGCGCTCGTTCCCGGCCGCCTGGGCCCGCCTGCGCGGCCTGCCGGTGCCCGACGACCGGGCCCCGGGGCTGGCCAGGGCCGGCCAGCCGGCCCTGTTCGACCACGACCTGCTGGGGCTGCCCGCCGGGCCCGAGCTGCTCGAGGGGGTCGTGGCCGTCCACGCCGACCAGCAGCACCGGCTGGCCGGGGCGGTCCCCCGGACGATCGGCCCGGGAGGACTGGACGGGCTCGGGCTGCTGGTGGCGGCGGAGTCGGCGGGGGCGCTGGCCGCCGCCGAGATGGCCGCGGCCGGGCTGCCGTGGCGGCCCGAGGTCCACGACGCGGTCCTCACCGAGCTGCTCGGCCCCCGGCCGAGGGCCGGGAACGTGCCGCCGCGGCTGGCCGACCTGGCCGCCCGGATCGGGGCCGCGTTCGGCGGGCAGCCGCTCAACCCCGACTCGCCGGCCCAGCTGCTGCGGGCCTTCGCCACCGCCGGCCTGCCGCTGCCCTCGACCCGATCGCACGTGCTGCGCGAGGTCGACCACCCGGCCGTGCCGCTGCTGCTGGCCTACAAGGAGCTGTCGCGGCTGCACGCCGCCCACGGCTGGGCGTGGCTGGACGCGTGGGTCGCCGGGGGGCGGTTCCGGCCCGAGTACGTGCCCGGCGGGGTCGTGTCGGGCCGCTGGGCGACCCGGGGCGGCGGCGCCCTCCAGATCCCGCATGCCCTGCGCCGGGCCGTCGTGGCCGACCCGGGCTGGACCTTCGTGGTCGCCGACGCCAGCCAGCTCGAGCCGAGGGTGCTGGCCGCCCTGTCCGGCGACGAGGGGCTGGCCCGCGCGGCCGCCGGGGGCGACCTGTACGCCGCCCTGGCCGCCGACGCCTTCGGGGGCGACCGGGCCAGGGCCAAGACCGCCCTGCTGGCCGCCATGTACGGCGGCGACGTGGGGCCGCTCATGACCGTCCTGCGGCGGCGGTTCCCGGCGGCCGTCGGCTACGTCGAGGCGGCCGCCCGCGCCGGCGAGGAGGGCGGGCTGGTCCGCTCGCGGCTGGGCCGGACCTGCCCGGCCCCCTCGGCGGGCTGGCTGGCCGCCACCGACCGGGCCGCCGGGGCCGACCCGGACGCCGGCGCCGGGGCCCGGGCCCGCCGGGCCGCCCGCGACCGGGGCCGCTTCACCCGCAACTTCGTGGTCCAGGCCAGCGCCGCCGACTGGGCCCTGGTCCTGCTGGCGGCCGTGCGCCGCCGCCTCGCCACCCCGGGCCCGCCCGACCGCCCGACCGGCCCCCACCTGGTCTTCTTCCAGCACGACGAGGTCGTGGTCCACTGCCCTCGGGAGGCCGCCGAGGAGGTCGCGGCGGCGGTCCGCGACGCCGCCGACGAGAGCCGCCGCCTGGTCTTCGGGGACACCGCCGTCCGCTTCCCCCTCAGCGTGGCCGTGGTCGACTGCTACGCCGACGCCAAGTGACCCCGGCGGCTACCAGACGCCCCCGACCCAGGTGTCGAGCCGGTCCTGGACCTCCCGGAGGCGCTCGACCAGGCTCTTGAGCATGCCCACGGCGACCTGCGGGTTCTCGGACAGGAACTCCTGGAAGCCGTCGGCCGGGATGCGCAACGCCTCCAGCGGCTCGACCGCCCTGACCGTGGCCTCGCGGGGCTGGCCGGCCAGGACGGCCATCTCGCCGAAGAAGTCGCCCCGCACCAGCCGGTGGAAGCGGCCGCCCACGTCCACCTCGGCGGCCCCGCCGAGCACGATGTACATGGCGTCGCCCGGGTCGCCCCGCTCCACGATGGCCTGCCCGGGCTCGTACGACACCCGCCGCCCGACCCGGAGGACGTCCTCGAGGTGCTCGCGGTCGAGCCCCGCGAACAGTGGCGTCCGTTCCAGAGCCGCCAGCCCGACCGTCACCTCGTCCATCGCATCCTCCCGCGCCGTCCGTGCCGCCACCACCCGGTTCCGAGCCGCAACCGCCCGGCCGTGCCGGAACCACCCGACCCTGGGCCGGGTCTCCCGGTGGGGGAGCGTAGCCGATCGCCGGGGCGGGTGCGCGGCGTTGTCACAGACCCTATCGCCAACGCCACCCGCCGACCGCACCGCGACCCGGCTACCGCCGGCGCGGATCGGCTACAACGGGTTCTCCGCAACCGGCTGCGTCGCGCTGCGGCCCGAGGACCTGGTCGCGGTGCTGCGCTGGCTGCTTCCCGGCGCCAGGATGGCCATGGGCCCGGCCGGCTGGCTCAGCCGCGGTCGAGCGCGGCCAGGAGCCGGTCGACCAGCTCGGCCTGGGCGGCCAGCAGCTTCACCCGGGCCGTCGGAGGGTCGAACCAGCCGGCCCGGTCGACCTCGGGGAACTCCCGCCGGACGCCCGAGCGGGGCGGCCACTCGAGGATGAAGGTGTTGGAGGTGATCGCCTCCGGGTCGAGGTCGCCTCGGGCGGCCCAGGCGCTGACGACCTTGCCGCCACACTGGCGGACCTCGCCCAGCGCGACCAGGCCGTCGGCCGGCGGGCGCTGGCCCGTCTCCTCCTCGAACTCCCGCAGGGCGACGGCCAGCGGGTCCTCGCCCTCGCCGTACTCGCCCTTGGGGATCGACCAGGCGCCCGCGTCCCGCCTGGCCCACAACGGCCCGCCGGGATGCACCAGCAGCAGCTCGACGGCCCCGCCCCGCCGCCGGTAGAGCAGGATCCCCGCGCTCCGCCTGGCCATCGTCACCCCCACCGCTCCGCGCCGCAAGGTCGGCCCCGAACCTGCCGACATGGTGGCATGAGGACCATCGGTGGCGCCGTCCTCCGGGTGGGCCGGGCCGCCCGGGGGCTGCTGCCCATGCTTTGTGATGGTCGGGTCAATCCCCCTCTACCAGGACCGGCTGCGGGTTCGTGCTCGGGCCAGCACCGGGCTGCGCGTGGCCATGATCGACCTGGACGACTTCACGGCCTGACTGCGGTCCTGTGCCGGCCCACGCCGCAGCCCCGGCCCCCGGGTGCGAGGCCCCCTGGGGGGAAGCGTAGCCGCCGAGGGCGGGGGAGGTGGTGTGGTTGTCCACACCCCCGGCCGTCTCCACAATGCGGGGAGCGCGCAGCAGCAGGAGGCGGCCGATGGCGAGCGTCAGGACGACCACCACCAGCACCACCGCGGGCGCGGCCGGCGACCCGGCCCGGCCGCGGGCCCGCTGGGGGGACGACCTGGCCGCGGCCCTGCTCGGCACCTGGGTGGTCGGCGGCCTGTTCCTGGACGGCTGGGCGCACGTCAACCAGCCCGGCCTGGAGACCTTCTTCAGTCCCTGGCACGCCGTGTTCTACCTCGGCTTCATGGTGTCCACGGTGGTCCTGGCCCGCCTGGTCGCCCAGCACCAGCGCGGCGGCCGCTTCGACCCCGCCCTGGTCCCGGCCGGCTACGGCCTCGGGCTGGCCGGGGTGGCCCTGTTCGTGGCCGGCGGGCTCGCCGACGGCGCCTGGCACACCGTCTTCGGGGTCGAGACGAGCGTGGCCGCCCTGCTCAGCCCCTCCCACCTGCTGCTGCTGAGCGGCGGGCTGCTGATGGTGACCAGCCCGGTCCGCTCCGCCTGGTCCTCGCCCGGCCTGCCCGCCCGCTCCCCGGCCCTGGCCCTGCTGCCCGCCCTGTGGGCGACCGCCCTGACCACCGCCGTGCTGCTGTTCTTCTTCCAGTACCTGTCGGCGTTCGTCACCCGGGCCCCGTCGACCCCGGCCGCCCAGGGGCCGGAGGGGCTGCTCACCACCATCGTCGGGGTGGCCAGCGTGCTCGTCACCAACCTCATCGTGGTCGCGCCGGTGCTGCTGCTGGCCCGCCGCTGGCGGCTGCCCTTCGGCACCGTCACCCTGCTGGCCACCACCGGGGCGGTCGGGCTCACCTCCCTGCGCGAGTTCGTCCTGGGCGCGCTCATCCCGGCCATGCTGGCCGGCGGCCTGGCCGCCGACCTGCTGCTGGCCCGGCTGCGCCCCGGGCCCGACCGGCCTGGCCCCTTCCGGGCCGCCGGCGCCCTGGTCCCGGTGCTGCTCTGGGGCGCCTGGCTGGCCGTGTACGCCCTCGCCTACGGGATCGCCTGGCCGCCCGAGCTGTGGGCCGGCGTGCTCGGCATGGCCTCGCTCAGCGGCCTCGGCCTGAGCATCCTGGTCCTGCCGCCGGCCGTTCCCGAAGCGGCCTGGAAACCGATTTCAAAGGCATAAGCACGCCGAACTTGGGTAAAGCGCTTCTTTGGACGGCGGGGTGGGAAACGCCGTCCCAAGCTCTGGACCAAGGGAGGCTGCGCACATGGCCGACAGCGGATCCCGATCAGGTCGCCTGTGGACACCCGACCGGCGACAGTTCCTGCGGGCGGTGGGGGTCGCGGGCATGGGGGCGGCGATCGCCGCCTGCTCCAGCGAGCCGGGCGGCGGCGGCCCGGGCGGCGGACAGGAGGCGGCCGGCCAGGCGCCGTCGGTCAGCTTCACCGAGCCGAGGACCAAGCTCTCGGGTGACCTCAAGATCCTGCTCTGGAGCCACTTCGTGCCCAGCCACGACCAGTGGTTCCGCCCCTTCGCCCAGGACTGGGGCAAGAAGGTCGGGGTCAACGTGACCGTCGACCACATCGACAACGCCCAGATCCCGACCCGGATCGCGGCCGAGATCCAGGCCGGCCAGGGTCATGACGTGATCCAGTACATCGCCCCGCTGTCGCAGTTCGAGCCCAGCGTCCTCGACCTCAAGGACATCACCGACGAGGCCACCAAGCGCTGGGGCCAGCAGCTGGAGCTGAGCAAGCAGTCCAGCTTCAACCCGGCCACCGGGCGCTACTACGCCTACTCGCCCGGCTGGGTGCCCGACCCCGGCGACTACCGGACCTCGCTGTGGACGGCTGTGGGCCTGCCCAAGGGCCCCACCACCTGGGACGAGCTTCTCGAGGGTGGCAGCGAGATCAAGAAGAGCAAGGGGACCCAGCTCGGCATCGGCATGTCCCAGGAGATCGACTCCAACATGGCCGGCCGGGCCCTGATGTGGTCCTACGGCGCCTCGGTCCAGGACGAGAACGAGCAGGTGGTGATCAACTCCGAGGAGACCGTGGCCGCCGTCGAGTTCATGACCAAGCTGTTCAAGGGGGCCATGACCGACGAGGTCTTCTCCTGGAACGCCGCCTCCAACAACCAGGGCCTGGTCGCCGGCAAGCTCTCCTACATCCTCAACTCGATCTCGGCCTGGCGGACCGCCCAGGGGGCCAACCCCGACGTGGCCAACGACATCGGCTTCGTCCCGGCGCTGCGCGGGCCCGCCGACGCCCGCGCCGCCCAGCACGTGCTCTACAACTGGATCATCCCCAAGCACGCGGCCAACCCCGACGCGGCCAAGGAGTTCCTGCTCTACTACACCGAGAACTTCGCCTCGGCCACCTGGCACTCCAAGCTGTACGACTTCCCGGCCTGGTCGGAGCGGGTGCCCCAGCTCGACGGCTGGCTGGCCAAGGACCCCTACGGGGCCCAGCCGGCCGACAAGCTGGCCTTCCTCAAGGACGCGACCGACTGGAGCACCAACATCGGCTACCCGGGGCCGTCCAACACCGCCATCGGCGAGGTGTTCGGGACCTTCGTGATCCCGAACATGTTCGCCAGCGCGGCCCGCGGCGATGCCTCGCCCAAGGAGGCCGTGGCCCAGGCCGAGGCCCAGATCAAGCCGATCTTCGAGAAGTGGCGGAAGCGCGGCCTGGTCGGCGGCACGTGATCGGCGGCCGGCCGTGACCAAGGTCGTGGAGGTCCGCGGGCTCGTCAAGCAGTTCGAGGGCGGGCGGGTCCACGCCGTGGACGGCATCGACCTGGCCACCGAGGAAGGCGAGTACCTCGTCCTCCTCGGCCCCTCGGGGTGCGGCAAGACCACCCTGCTGCGCACCATCGCCGGGCTGGAGGAGCCGAGCGAGGGCGAGGTCTTCATCGACGGGCAGGTCGTCAACGACCTGCCGCCGCGGGCCCGCAAGATCGCCATGGTCTTCCAGAGCTACGCCCTGTACCCGCACAAGAACGTCCTCCAGAACATCGTCTTCCCGCTCAAGGCCGAGCGGATGGACAAGGACGAGCAGGTCCGCAAGGCCCGCTGGGCGGCCGAGCTGCTCGGCATCGACCAGCTGCTGGACCGCCGGCCCCGCCAGCTCTCGGGCGGCGAGCGCCAGCGGGTCGCCCTGGCCCGGGCGATGGTCCGCGACCCCCACGTGTTCCTGCTGGACGAGCCGCTCTCCAACCTCGACGCCAAGCTCCGCACCAGCGCCCGCGACGAGCTCAAGCGGTTCCAGCAGCGGGTCGGGACGACCACCATCTACGTGACCCACGACCAGGCCGAGGCCATGGGCCTGGGCGACCGGATCGCCGTCATGGACCGCGGCCGCGTGCGCCAGCTCGGCCCGCCGGTCGAGGTCTACGACGACCCGGCCGACACCTTCGTGGCCACCTTCATCGGCTCCCCGCCGATGAACCTGGTCCCCCGCGACGGCCGCTTCGTCGGGTTCCGCCCCGAGCACCTGCTGCCGGCCGAGCACGTCGGAGGGCCCGAGCGAACGCTGGTGCCGTTCAAGGTGGACCGGATCGAGTACCTCTCCGGCGACCGGCACGTGTACGGCACGGCCACGCGCATCGGCGAGGAGACCCGGGTCATCGCCCGGCTGCCGGCCACGGTCCCGACCCCGATCGCCGTCGGGGAGACCCACGAGTTCGCCGTGCACCCCGACCGGCTGCGGTTCTTCGACGCCGAAAGCGGGCACCGGGCCGACCCCGTCCCGGTCGGAGGCTGAGGCCATGGACGCGGCCACCACCGAGCGCCCCGGCGTCCGCGCCGGGAGGAGGCCGGCCCGGCACTTCGCCGACAACGACCGCCAGATGGCGATCTGGTTCCTGGTGCCGTCGATCGTGTACGTGGTCGCGCTCGTGGCGGTGCCGTTCTTCCTGGCCATCGGGTTCGCCTTCAGCGACGTGACCGCCGGCGACCCCAGCTTCCACTGGGCCGGCCTGCGCACCTTCGAGCGCGCCCTCGACGACCCGGTGTTCTGGCGCTCGCTGCGCAACACCTTCGTCTTCACCGTCGTCTCGATGGCCCTGATCGTGGTCCTGGGCAAGGTCCTGGCCAACATCCTGGTGGCCGACTTCCGCGGCAAGTGGCTGGTCCGGTTCCTGGTCCTGCTGCCCTGGACGACCCCGGTGGCCCTGTCGGCGGTGGCCTGGCTGTGGATGCTGGACTCGGTCTTCAGCCCGATCGACTGGGTGCTGCGCAACCTGGGCCTGATCGACGGCAACATCTACTGGCTGGGCCGGCCGCACCTGGCCATGGCGTCGGTGATCGCCGTCCACGTGTGGCGGCTGGTCCCGCTGTCGGCGGTCATCATCCTGGCCGGGCTGGTCGCCATCCCCAACGACATCCAGGAGGCGGCCCGGGTGGACGGGGCCGGCTTCTGGCGGCGCATGTTCGAGGTGACCATCCCCCTGACCCTGCCCGTGGTCGCGGTCGCGGCCCTGTTCGGGGCCATCCTGACCTTCACCGACATGACGGTGGTGTACGTGCTCACCCGCGGCGGCCCCAACCACGCCACCCAGGTGCTGGCCAGCTGGGCGTTCATCCGCGGCATCGAGGGCGGCGACGTCGCCCAGGGGGCGGCGGTGGCGCTGTTCCTGTTCCCGCTGCTGCTGGCCGCGGCCATCGCCATCCTGCGGGCGGTCCGGCGCATGGAGGTGCTGTAGGTGGTCGCCACCGCCGAGGTGCCCAAGGGCGTCGCGGCCGAGCGGCTGCGGCGGCACTACCGGCGCCGCCATGTCATGGCCAGGGTCGGCCTCTATGTGGCGGCGGTGGTGGCCGCCTTCATCTGCGCCGCCCCGTTCCTGTGGAGCCTGGTCACCGCGTTCAAGCAGAACCGCGACCTCTACAACCCCGAGAACAGCCCGTTCTTCTTCAACCTGGCCGCCACCCCCGACCACCTGCTGTACCTGCTGCGCGACACCGCCTTCCTGACCTTCATCTGGAACACCCTGTGGGTCGGGCTGCTGGTCGTGGCCATCACGCTGCTGCTGGGGCTGCCGGCCGCCTACAGCCTGGCCCGGCTCGACCGGCCCTGGTCGGGACCGATGGCCATCGCCATCTTCTTCGTCTACCTGGTCCCGCCCAGCCTGCTCTTCCTGTCCCTGTCGCGGCTGGTCGTGACCACCGGCCTGCAGGACTCGACCTGGTCGCTGGTGCTGGTCTACCCGAC
>DASUPQ010000515.1 GCA_036280995.1 Actinomycetota bacterium
GGCCGGCGTCGGCCACCAGGTGGGCGCCGCCGAGGCGGCCCAGCCCGTGGCGCAGGGCCGGGTCGAGGTCGGCGGTGACCACCGCCCAGCCGGCCGCCCGCGCCGCCAGCGCGACCCCGCCGACCCCGGCGAACGGGTCCAGCAGCAGCCCCGGGCCGGCCGGGGCGACCAGGTTGACCAGCAGCCGGGCGTCGCACACGGGCAGGCCCCGCCGGCCCAGCGGGTCGCCGCCGCCGCGGTAGCCGCGCACCGGCCGGACCGGCCCGCCGCCGGGGGCGAACAGGAACTCGCGCCGGTCCGGGGCCTGCTGCCGATGGAGGGCGGCGTCCTCGGTGTACAGCCGCTCCAGCCGCCAGGGCCGTCCTCGCCAGGTGACGTCGGGTGACCCGGCGGCCGGGGTCACCAGGTCGACGGCGGTGCTGTAGCCGAGGCGGGGGAGCCGGGCCGTGGCCGCGGCCAGGTCCCGCTCGGGCAGCTCGACCCAGGCCACCCCGGCCCGCTCCGACAGCGGCCCGCCCGCCGGGGCCGACGGCCCCAGGTCGTGCAGCAGGGCCAGCGCCTCGGCGACCGCGGCCGCCCGGGCCTTGCCGCGGGCCGCCCGCAGGTGGAGGACGAGCACCGCCGGGGGCATGCCCCGATCGTACGGCGGCCGGCTAGGCCCGGGCGCGCCCCATCTGGTTGCGCTGGCTGGCGGTGGCCCCCCAGTGGCCGATGTCGAGCAGCGCGGCCAGCCCGACCCAGAACCAGTCCCAGCCGGTCACCCCGCGGCCGGGGGTGTACAGCAGGACGTAGATCAGGGTCGCGAACGGCAGGAAGACGATGCCGAGCAGCGGCAGCAGCCAGCCGTCGAAGGCGGCGTCGACCCGGGCCGGCCGGGCGACCCACAGGATCAGCAGGGCCAGGCGGGGGAAGAGCCCCCCGAGCAACGCGAACAGGCAGCCCATCTAGGCTCCTTTCTCCAGGCTGCGCGAGAAGAACTCCAGGGCCGTCTTGGTCTTGGTGTGCTGCTCGCCGAACAGGTCGACGCCCCGCTCGGCCAGGAACGCCCGGGCCTCGGTGCCGACCTGGAAGCCCTCGCTGGGGGCGCACTTGGTCGACAGCTCCAGGATCCGCTCCCCGTCCGGGTACAGCCACAGCTCGGCCACCATCCGCCGGTTGAAGCCCTTGGGGGTGAACTTGAGCTTGAGCACGTTGATCGGCCCCAGCACGGTCAGGTCGTTCAGGTCCAGGCCGTCGGGAGCGTGGGCGGCGTAGAAGGCCCGCTGGCCCTTGGAGTAGAGCTTGCGGATGGCCCGGTCCCCGGCCGCGACCTGCTTGACGGCGTCGCCGGGGCCAAGGGAGCCCTTGAACGAGGCCGAGCAGACGTAGCCGCCGGGCATGGCGTCGACCTCCACCACCATGGTCTTGGCGTTGCGGACGCTGGGGGGGAGGTCGTCGGGGACGATCGGGCGCAGCTTGACCACGGTGTCGTCGCCGCGGCCCTGGACCCGGCGGGCCCGGACGACCACCCCGGCCTGGTTGAGGCGCAGGTCGGGGGTGTCGAAGAAGAACACCTGGCGGATCTGGGCGTCCAGGGGGTCCATGCCGAGCGCGGCCACGATGGAGCGCCGCTCGGCGTCGGGGACGGTGAGCTTGAGCTCGACGCTGTCGGCGTGGCTGGTCAGGGCCAGCATGCCCGCCAGCTGCTCGTCGGTCAGCCGGCTGGGACGCTTGGCTGCCTTGGCCGGTTTCCTGGCCGCCTTGGGCTGGGCGGCCTGGGTCTTGGCGGCGGTCCTCGGCTGCGTGGTGGTCCTGGGCATGACGGCTCCTTCCGGTTCGCGGCCGGCGAACGGACCAAGCTTGGCCGATCCCGGGTGAGCGGGCATCACCCGCCTGGGATGATCCTTGGCCCAATCACCCCCCGGCGCGCTGGCCGGGTGCTCCTGCTGGGGGCCATGGCCGCGAAATCACCCGCTTCAGGTGATGCCCGGCCCGCTCACGTCGGCCAGGCAGCCGGGGACGCCACAGCGCCGAGAAACGACGAAGGACGGTGGGCCCGATGCCCGAGGATCCGACCCTCACCGCCGAGGAGCGCGCCGAGCTGGAGCGGCTGCGGGCCGAGAACGTGGCCCTCCGCGCCCAGGTGCGCGAGCAGGCCGCGACAGCCGACACCGTGCCCGTCCCGGCGGCCGGCCGGGCCGCCCGCCAGCGCTGGCGCACGATCGTGGCCACGCTGCTGATCGTGGTCGGCTGCGTGCTCGCCCCGCTGTCGGTGGCGGCGGTGTGGACCCGCAACCAGGTCACCAACACCGACCGGTATGTGGCCACCGTGACCCCCCTGGCCAATGACCCGGCCATCCAGAACGCCGTCGCCGACCAGATCACCGCCCAGGTGTTCAACTACATCGACGTCCAGGGCCTGACCAACCAGGCCGTCGACGCCCTGGCCGAGCGCGGCCTGACCCCGGTGCTGGCCGAGCAGCTCCGCGCCCTCAGCGTGCCGATCGCCAACGGGGTCCAGAGCTTCACCCGCAGCCAGGTCGGCAGGGTGGTCGAGAGCGACGCCTTCGCCGACGCCTGGGTCCAGGCCAACCGGGTCGCCCACCAGGAGCTGGTCAGGGCCCTGACCGGCGAGGGCGGGGGATCGGTCACGGTCGAGAACGACACCGTGAGCCTGAACATGGCCGCCTTCATCGAGACGGTCAAGCAGCGGCTGGTCGAGTCCGGGTTCTCGGTCGCGGCCCGCATCCCCACGGTCAACGCCTCCTTCGTGCTGTTCCAGTCCGAGGACATCACCCGGGCCCGCAGCGGCTTCAACCTGCTCAACACCCTCGGGGTGTGGCTGCCCGTGATCGCCATCGTCCTGCTCGTCCTCGGGGTGTACGTGGCCCGCGACCACCGGCGGGCGACCGTCGGGGCCGCCCTCGGGGTCGCCATCTCCATGGTCGTGCTGGCGCTGGGGCTGGCCGTGTTCCGGTCCGTCTATCTGGACGCGGTGCCGGCGTCGGTGCTGCCCCACGACGCCGCCGCCGTGCTGTACGACACCATCATCCGGTTCCTGCGCCTGGGGATCCGGACCGTGTTCGTCCTGGCCCTGGTCGTGGCCGCGGGGGCGTTCCTGTCCGGCCAGTCCGTGACCGCCGTCCGGACCCGCGAGGGCCTCAGCCACGCCATCGGCTGGCTGGCCGGGGGAGCGGAGCGGGCCGGGTTCTCGACCGGCCCGGTCGGGACCTGGGTGTACGCCAACAAGCGGGTCCTGCGCGTCGGCGCCGTCGCCCTGGCCGCCCTGGCCCTGGTGTTCTGGACCCGGCCCACCGGCAAGGTCGTGCTCGGCCTCACCCTGGCCCTGCTGGTCGTGCTGGCCATCATCGAGTTCCTGGGCCGACCGGCCCGCCCGGCCGCCGACGTGGCCGCCGGCCAGGCCTGACCGATCAGTGCACGACCACCTCGAGCAGGACGATGGCCAGCCCGAAGAAGCCGTTGATCGCGCCCGCGGTCAGCGCCGTCAGCCACCTCCAGCGCTGGCGGCGGGCGTAGAGGATCCCCCAGGAGACCAGCTCGATCACGCCCAGCCACAGGGCCAGGCGGATCGCCTGGCGGAGCTCCAGGATGCCGAACGTCCCCAGGGCGACCACGGCCAGGATCGGCAGCGGGCCCTCCAGCAGCGGCCGCTCCTCGGCCATGGCCCCGGTCACCACCGACCAGTCCAGCCGCTTCGCCCCCCGCAGGTGGTGGGACAGCGCCTGGGCGTACACGTGGGCCAGCCAGAACACGAACAGGGTGGCCAGCGCCAGCTGCAGCGGCTTGGCGTGCTCGGGGTCGGACGCGGACCCGGCGATCACCGCCATGGCCGCGATCGTGCCGTAGATCGCCCCCGCGGTGTCGGGCGCGAACACCCGCCAGCGGGAGGGTCGCGCGGGTGCCTCGGACATCGACGCTCCTCGCCAGTCGCCGTCTTGCGGTCGGGACCGATCGTGGCGCAAGACCGATGCAATCGCATCATCCGCCCGGGGTGAACCCCCCGTCCACCTGACGCCCGGGGACCCGGCGCAGGACCGTCAGCAGGTACTGCTTGCGGTCGAGGGGGTCATGGTCGGTGCGGGGGCGGGCCGGGGGCGGGCCGTTGACCGGCTGGTCGTGGTCGAAGGCGGACTCCAGCACCCCCTCGCCGCGGGTCAGGGCTCCGAGCTGGCGCTCCAGGTCGTGGACCCGGGCGGCCGGGATCTCACCCTCCAGCAGGCAGGCCGGGCCCCGGAGGGCGGTCGACCGGGGGATGGCGCGCAGCCGGGCCAGGACGGGGGAGAGGGGCCCGAGGGTGTCGGCCGGGATCTCCAGGTGGAAGCGGTGGATCGGCTCGTGGACCCGGGTGCCGGCCTGGGCGAGAGCGTCCATCAGCACCAGCGGCGTCAGCTGGCGGAAGTCCCTGGCCGTGCTGGACATGCTCTTGTCGAAGGTGGCGTGGGCGTGGCTCTGGCGCGGCCAGTAGCCGGAGTGGGTCATGGTGACCGTGCAGTCGATCACCTCCCAGCCGTGGAGCCCCTGGCGCAGGGTCTCGCGGACGGTGTCCTCGACCGCCCTGAAGAACGCGTACGGCATCGACCCCAGCTCCACCTCCAGCCGGAACCGCACGCCGGCGCCGACCGGCGCCGGCTCGACCCGCAACCCGACGGTGGCGAGAAAGGGATTCGGGTCCTTGCCGATGATCTCCACGGCGGCGCCGGTCCCGACCGGCCGCTCGACGCACAGGGTCGTGGTCTCGCGGAACTCCACCTCCAGGCCGTAGTCGCCGGCCAGGGTCGCCTGGATGACCTCCTTCTGGACCTCGCCGTAGAGCGAGACCGACAGCTCCCCCCGGGTGTCGTCCTGGCGCAGGTCGATCAGCGGGTCCTGCTCGGCCAGCTGGGTGAGCGCGACCTGGAGGGCGGCCTTGTCGGCCGGGCGGCGGGGGACGACGACCGTCTCCAGCGACGGCCGGGCGAACGACGGGGCTGCCAGGGTCGCTGGCGACCCGCCGACCGCGTCGCCGATCTGGACGGCGCCCAGCCCCCAGAGCTTGCCGATCTGCCCGGCGGCGACGGCCCCGCGGGGGACGGCCGCGCCGCGGTCGAACACGCTGATGGCGGTGACCTTCCCCTCGCCGCCCCGCGGGAGCGGCAGCCGGTCCCGGACGCGCACCGAGCCCGAGAACATCCGCACGTAGGCGACCTTCTCCCCGGCCGGGCCCCGCTCGACCTTGAACACCGAGCCCGCCACCGGACCGCCTGGGTCGCCCTGGGCCGCCGGCAGGAGCTCGGTGACCCCGGCCAGCAGCGGCTCCACGCCGGCGCCGGTGATGGCCGAGCCGAAGAACACCGGGTGCACCCACCCCCGCCGGGCCTGGGCCACGAGCTCGCGGCGGAGCCGCCGATAGGGGAGTGCCGCCCGGTCGTCGACCCAGGCCGCCAGGAGGGCGTCGTCGTGGTCGGCCAGCACCTCGGCCAGCCGGGCCGTGAACGCCCGGTCGGCGGCGCCGAAGGGCGTGAACCCGGGCCGGCGGGTGCCGAGCCCGGACACCGAGCCCATCGGGATGATCGCCGGCGTCAGCCGTTCGGCGATCCCCGCCAGCACGGCGGCGTCCCGCGCGCCGACGCGGTCGACCTTGTTCACGAACAGCAGCGTGGGGATGCCCAGCCGCCGCAGCGCCCGCATCAGCACCAGGGTCTGCGCCTGCACCCCCTCGACGGCCGAGATCACCAGGACCACGCCGTCGAGCACGTGCAGGACCCGTTCCACCTCGGCGAGGAAGTCCGGGTGGCCGGGGGTGTCGATCAGGTTGACGGTGACGTCGCCGACGACGAACGACACCACCGCCGACTTGATGGTGATGCCGCGCTGGCGCTCCAGCTCCAGCGAGTCGGTCTGGGTGCTGCCGTCATCGACGCTGCCGACCTCGTCGATGACGCCGGCGGCGAACAGCAGCCGTTCGGTGAGGGTGGTCTTCCCGGCGTCGACATGGGCCAGGATCCCCAGGTTCAATGTGCGCACGGAGCGTCATGTCCTCTGGCTCGAGGGCGAAGCCCTGGTGGGCGGACATGCACGCCGGCGTCATCTCGGTCTCCCTTGGTCGGTCGGGTCGTCCCGGCCAGCACAGCAGACGCCCGTCCGGCGGGCAACCGAATTGCCAGGAGGTGGGAGAGCGATCGGAGCGGCGAAGGTCGCCACGCTGGAGGTCCCGGGCGCGAGCCTGCACTACGAGGTCCGCGGGTCCGGCCCCGCCCTGCTGATCATCCCCGGCATGCCGGCCGACGCCGGGTTCTACGCGGCCGTGGCCGGCCAGCTCGCCGGCGCCTGGACGGTGGTGGCCTACGACCCCCGGGGCATGTCCCGCAGCCGCCTCCACGGACCGCCAGAGGACCAGCGGGTCGAGGTCCACGCCGACGACGCCCACCGCGTCCTGGCCGCCGCCGGCCAGGGGCCGGCCCACGTCCTCGCCGACAGCATCTCCGGCCTGCCCGGCCTCCAGCTCGCCGCCAGCCACCCCGAGCAGGTCCGCACCCTGGTCGCGTTCGAGCCACCCCTGACCGAGCTGCTGCCCGACCGCGAACGCTGGCGCGCCTTCTACGAGGACCTGCACGCCATCTACCGCAGCGACGGCCTCGGCCCCGCCCTCCAGAGGTTCGCCGAGGCCGTGGGCCTGGGCGGCGAGGAGCCACCCCAGGGCGACCCCGATCCTGAGGTGACGGCCTCCATGGCCCGCATGGGCGGGAACGTCGACTTCTGGCTGTCCCATGTGATCCGGCCGTCGTTCCTCGCCTCCACCCCCGACATCGCCGCCCTCCGCGCCGGCCCTGCCCGCATCGTGCCCGTGATCGGGGCCGCCTCCCGCCCGGACCAGCTGGCCTACCAGACCACCCACGCCCTGGCCGGCCAGCTCGGCACCAGCCCGGTGGTCGTCCCCGGCGACCACAACGCGGTCACCAGCCGCCCCGAGGAGTTCGCCACGGCGCTGCGCAGGATGCTCGACTGCAACGGCTCGTCGCCCGACCGGCGCCGGCGCCGTCGTCCTGATCACCATGCACATCCGCCGTCGGGTTCATCCTAGTCTAGAGATTCGTCCGGTTCGAGCGGCAACCGGCCTGGACCAGCCAGTGGGGGACCGGCC
>DASUPQ010000516.1 GCA_036280995.1 Actinomycetota bacterium
GGGTCGCCGTCGGAGAAGCCGGCGGCGACGAGGCTGGAGTCGGGCTTGGGGTAGGCGCCGATGCCCACCAGGGCGACCTTGGCCCGGTCCCAGAGGTCGAGGGTGGAGTGGACGCCCTCCTCGTGGTCCAGGGACCGCTTGAGCGCCGACGAGACGAACGCCGGGGCGTGGAGGTAGCGGGGGGTGCCGTGGAGGGTCACTGCCCAGCGCCTGGTGATCTCGTTCGCCTGGAACCAGGGCCGGTCTTCTGCGCCGCCGCCCAGCGCTGGCACGACCACTACCCCGGGCAGGGGGGCGAGTTCGTAGCGGCCCAGGCTGTAGATGGCCCGGCCCCAACCGACGACGAGCACGTCACCGGGGTGGAGGCCGATGCCGGCGAGCGCGTCGTTGAGCCGGCCAGCTAGCACCGGCGCGGGGTCGTCGGGGTCGGCCAGCCCGGCGGCGATGTGGATGCTGCGGAGCCCGAGCCGCTCCTGGAGGTTCTTGCCCAGCCCCGGGTCGGCGGTCGGGGGGACGATCTCGATCCGGACGATGCCGAGCTGGCGGGCCCGGGCCAGCAGCCGGCTCACGGTCGGGCGGCTGACGCCGAGGTGCCGGGCGATCTGCGCCTGGGACCGGTGCGCCTGGTAGTACATGACCGCCGCCGTGACCATCGGCTCGACCTCGTCGGGATCGTAGTAGCTGACCGGTCCGCGCATGGCGTCCCCCCTCACGACTGTTCCGCTGAGGCAGCTTCACCATAGCGCCATCTTGGGCGATGCACAAGTGCTCTGAACAGATGTTGCACATTTGTTCTTGACATTTGTTCATCCCCCATCTAAGGTTGGGCTTCGTTCAAGTCGGCAAGCACGAGGAGCCGTGGATGGAGGTCCGGCAACTTCGCTACTTCATCGCCGTGGCCGAGGAGCTGCACTTCGGCCGGGCGGCCAAGCGCCTCCAGATCAGCCGGCCGCCGCTCAGCCAGCAGATCCTCGCCCTGGAGCGCGAGCTCGGGGTCGAGTTGCTGATCCGCGGCCGCAGCATCGAGCTGACCGAGGCGGGACGGGTCCTGCTCGAGCACGGCCGCAGCGCCAGCGAGGCGGTCACCGACGCCGTCCAGGCGGCGCGGGAGGCCGGCGAAGGCATGACCAGGCTGCGGGTAGGGTATCCGGCCGGGGCTGCCTCGGCGTCGGTGCCGCTGGCCGTCCGGATCTTCCGCGAGCGGTTTCCCTCAGTCGCCCTCGATACGGTGGTCGGGCAGGCCGGCGCGCACCTCGCGGCCCTGGCCGCCCGTCAGCTGGACGTGGCCTTCGTGCGCCTGGCCGGCGCCAACGGCGACAACCTGGCCTTCCGGCCCCTGCACCGCGAGCCCGTCCACGTGGCCATCCCCGAGCTGCACCCGCTGGCCAGGCTGCGCGCCGTCCGGGCTGGGCATCTCGCCAACGAGCCGATCGTCCTGTTCCCGCGGGCGCTCGACCCGCCGCTCCACGACCACCTGGTGCACGACGTCCTGGCCGGCTGCGGTGTCGCGCCGTCGGTCGTGCTCGAGGCGACCACACTGGAGAGCAGCCTGGTCGCGGTCGCCGGCGGGCTGGGGATCGCGTTCGCGGCCGAGTCGGCGGCCGGACAGTTCACCGTCCGCGGGGTCGAGTTCCGCCCCCTGGTCACGGTGGCCCCACCGCTGCAGTTCGGCGTGAGCTGGCGGCGTGACACCATCTCGAGGGCCGTCCGACAGTTCCTCGCCGTGGTCTTCGAGCTGGCCTGGGTGACCAGGCCGGCCACCCGCAACGATGCGGCCATGTCGGGTTCCCTACCGCATGTCGGAGTTGGTTAGCAGTCGGGCGCTCGGCCTGACCTGGGCAATATCGTTGATCGTGCTGCGGTGGCTTCCACTCCAGGGATGCGAGAAAGGGCACGCGATGGCGATGTCGGCGGCAGCATAGGCGATCGGGCCTGGCGCGAACCCGGAAGCGCAGGCCACCCTACGATTACCGCGGCAGGCAGCCTGTCGCGACGGAGCGCGGCGTGATGCACGTCGCCAGGCGTGCGCGCCGCCCGGCTCGGAGGCATAGCATGGCCGTAGACGCCGAAGCAGCAGGCCGCAGCAGGGCGGGTAGTGCCCGGGTCGCGGTGCAGAAGTTCGGGACCTTCCTGTCCGGCATGATCATGCCGAACATCGCCGCCTTCATCGCCTGGGGCTTCATCACCGCGTTCTTCATCGAGACCGGCTGGACCCCGGTCGGCGGGATCGGCGGCTTCGGCGAGGACGCCAACGGGGAGCCCAAC
>DASUPQ010000517.1 GCA_036280995.1 Actinomycetota bacterium
GACCTCCTCCTTGCGGACGCCCTCGGTGACCTCGCGCTGCTCGGTGACCGTGTCCTTGTCGAGCCGCACGCGCTCCTTCGGAACGGCGCGCTTGTCGACCACGACCTCCTCCTCGTGCAGCACGACCTCGTGCTCCTCTTCGGAGATGCCCGGGCCATCCAGCGCCTCGTCGACGTTGCCGTCGGTGATCGGCTCGCGCTCGACGCGGATCTCCTCGCGGCGTACCGGCACCGTCTCGGTGACCTCGTCCTCGACGACGTACTTGCGCAGCCGCACGCGGCCGGCCTCACGCTCGGTCGTGCCGACGCGCAACTCCTCCTCCGAACGCGTCATCGCGTCATCCGTGGTCGGCCCGGAGGTGTCCCGACCAACCGTGTCGTCGGTGCCGGCGGGCAGGCCGCTGTCGGAGCGGTGCTCGCTGTAGTCGAGGCCGTAGTGGCGGTACAGCTCGGCCTCGTCGTCCTGGGAGAGGCTCCCGTCGGCCTCCATGCTGGGAGCGTCGGTGACCTGCTGCTTGTCGTAGGGCACCTGAACGCTGTCACCCATGTCCTGGGCCTGGGCGAGCGGCACGAAGGCGGCCTTGGCGGAGAACAGGCCCCTGGTGACCGTGGCCCACTCGGGCTGGCCGGTCTCGTCGTCCAGGTAGATGGCGTCGATGGTGCCGAGCTTGTCGCCGGCCGGGTCGACCATGGGGCGGCCCTGCCAGCTCTGGACGGTGTCGATGCTTGGTGGCATGCAACTTCCCTTCTGTGGTGTGCGATGGCTGGTTGGTTGGCGGACGGGACGCCTCGGCCCGGTGTCCTGTCGAGGCGTCCCGCCGTCTGGACGGCCTAGCGGTCCCGGCGTAGCCGGCCGGGCCGCTGGGCCGCGAACTCCTGGGTCCCGGTGTCGGCGTAGACCGCAGCTCCGTTTCCCTCATCGGAGGAGAACTGCTGGGCCTGCTGCCTGAGCTCGGGGGCGCGCTCCTCGGCCTTGGTGGCGGTGCGTTCCCAGTAGCGCTGCATGGTCTTGATCCCGCCGCCGCCGATGGCGACCACGGCCGACCCGACCACGATGGCCAGGATGGCGTACCACAGGCCGGTCACGATCCGGGGGGCGATCTGCAACTGGTCCAGGGCGGCGAAGGCCCCGAACACCAGGACCGCGATGCCGGCCCCCTTGGCCATGACCTGTCCACCAGAGACGCTCGAGAGCAGGTTGGACAGCAGATCGGTGGCTGCCTTGGCGATGGCCGCGGCAACCACGATGATCACGATGGCCACGAACACGTTGGGCAGGTAGGCGATCAGGCCCTGGAGCAGGTCGCTGATCGGGTTGGGCCCGAACACCCCAAAGGCGATCTGGAGGGTGACCAGGAAGATCAGCCAGAAGGCCAGCTTGGCGATGATGTCAGACGGGTCGTATTTGCTCCTGGCCAGGGCCTGCTTGAGGCCACCGCGTTCCACGGCCCGGTCGAACCCGACCCGTTCCAGGACCTTGTTGAGGACGGAGGCGACGACCTTGGCGATCAGGTAGCCGACCAGGATGATGACCAGGGCGGCGGCCAGCTTCGGTACGAACGTGATCACGTTCGACCAGGCGCTGGTGACGCCACCCTGGAAGTCGACGGCAAGCGGCATTTGGGAGCTCCTTGGCTCAGGTTGGGACACGGGCCGTGCACGCGGGCAGTCAGGCAACCGCGGCGCGGTCGAAACGGGAGTTACCTGGTACGTCGAGGCAACGCACCTACAGCGACGGTGACGTCGCACGAAGGATGAGCTGCCCACACGGCCTCGGGATGGGTGATCCCTGCGACGGCTGGACGGGACCGACCCTCGATTGGAACTCCTAACGGTTCCTCGTCAGGCCCGGTGCTCGAGGCCCTGTGGGAGGGGACCAGCTGACCATCGAAGCCTACTGGGGGCCAGGGGATGGCACATCCCCCCGGTGGGGTGAGTACGGGGGTGAGATCGAGGGGGCCGGTAGCGGCCACCGAACTGGATCTCACCCCAGCGAGGGGATGACCGATCACCCCAATGGGGCCGAAGGTCCCCTCGGAAAGCAAATGAAAGAAGCGACAGTGCAACAGGGCGCCACCACCAGTCTCAGAGCACGACACGCCACCGGCCAGGACGGTGCGATCGCCGAGGTCTACGCTGCGCTCAGCCCGATGGTGCTCGGATACCTCCGAAGGCTCGTCCCCCACGACGAGGCCGAAGACGTCCTGCAGCATGTCTTCTACGAGGTCTGGCGCCACAAGGATCGCTACGACCCTTCCAGAAGTCTGGGAGCGTGGGTGTTGGGCATCGCCAACAAACGGGCGATCGATCACGTTCGCCGGCGGCGCCGCACGGCGGTCCCGGTCGAGGAGCTGTACGGCATCGCCGGCGAGGACGGCCGAGAGCTGGCCGAGCGTTACGTGCGGGCGAGCGAGGTCCGCGACGCGCTCAGCCGCCTGCCTGACGAGCAGCGCGAGGTACTGAGGCTGGCCTACTTCGGCGACTGCACCCAGGCCCAGATCGCCGCCCAGCTGG
>DASUPQ010000518.1 GCA_036280995.1 Actinomycetota bacterium
CGAGAATGGATCGTGGGCGGGAGGCATCGCCGAGAGGCGAAGAAGAGCTCCGGCCGGCTCTGGCAAGGAGGAACCCGAAGATGCAGGCGTGGTCTGGTGGGACGCAGCAGGCATGGCACGCTCCATCGAACTCGTGTTCGGTACAGAGTACTATAGAACGTCCACCTCTGCGGCTATAAGTTCCCCCCGGTGCGCGACCCGCAGCGGTTCCCCGTCTGCCCGCGCTGCAAGGAGCTGGCCGCCCTCCTCTGGGGTCCCCAGTAGCCGCAGGCGCGACCGGCGGCCCGCCGGGGACGGGACTCCCCCTGGAGGACCAGAACCCGCCCGCGCCTCCCCCGCCGGAGGGAGCACGGGGTTGGCCGCGCCGGGTGATCCGCGACCAGGGCCTGGGTTCGTAGCGTCGGGGCGACCGCAACCCCGACCTGCAGGGAGCCCCCATGCTGCGTCGTCTCGCCCGTTTCAGCCTGCGTCACCGGCGGCTGGTCGCCCTCGCCTGGGCGGTCCTGTTCGTCGCCGGGATCGCCATCGGGAGCGGCGTCTTCGAGCGTCTCGACCCCGACGTCGGCGACGTCGAGGGGACCGAGTCGGCCGGGGCCGACGCCCGCCTGGACGCCCTCGACCCCGGCGGCGAGACCATCGCCGCCGTCGCCGACGGGATCGACCCCCGCGACCCGGCGGCCGCGGCCGCCGTGGCCGCCACCGTGGAACGGCTGCGGGCCATCCCCGGGGTGGCCGAGGTCGCCGCCCCGGTGGCCGGCGGGCCGCCCGAGCTGGCGGCCATCGACGGCCGGGCCGTCCTGGTCGCGGTCGAGTTCGCCCCCGACCTGGACGACGACCGCTTCGACCAGGCGCTGGAGGCGGCCGAGGCCGAGCTGCGCCGGCTGGACGCCCCCCGGGTCGTGGTCGGCGGCGGGCCGCTCCAGGACGCCGAGTTCGAGGACCAGGTCGCCGCCGACCTGGCCAGGGCCGAGCTGCTGTCCATGCCGGTGGTGCTGGTGCTGCTGCTGGTGATCTTCGGCGGCATCGTCGCCGCCGGCCTGCCCGTGCTGGTCGCGCTCGTCGGGGTGGCCGGCACGCTGCTCGCCCTGCTGGGGATCAGCGCCGTCACCGACGTCTCGGTCTACTCGGTCAACGTCGTCACCATGCTCGGCCTCGGCCTGGCCGTCGACTACGCGCTGCTGCTGGTGTCGCGGTTCCGCGAGGAGCGGGCCACCCGGGACCTGCCGGCGGCGATCGAGGAGGCGGTGGCCACCGCCGGCCGCACGGTGGTGTTCTCCGGGCTGACGGTGGCCGCGTCCCTGGCCGGGCTGCTGGTCTTCGCCGACCCGTTCCTGCGCTCGATGGCCTACGGCGGCGGCGCCGTGGTCCTGCTCGACATGGCGGCCGCGGTCACCCTGCTGCCGGCCCTGCTCGGCATGTGGGGCCGCCGCATCCGCCCGTCCCGCGGCGACCGTGCCGGGACGGGCCTGTTCGCGTCCGTGTCGCGGCTGGTGCAGCGCCGTGCCCCGCTGATCGTGGTGGCGGTCGGCGTCCCCCTGGCCGTGGCCGTCACGCCGTTCCTGCACGTCGCCTACCAGCAGCCCGACGCCGGCTTCCTGCCCCCAGGAGCCTCCTCCCGCGAGCTGTACGAGACCCTGGAGGCCCGCTTCGACCCGGCCGTCTGGGTCGAGCCGGTGGTGCTGGTGGCCGACACCGGCACCGACCAGGCCGGGCTGGCCAGGGTGGCCGCGTTCGGCGAGCGGGTCGCCACCCTCGACGGGGTGCGGACCGTCGGCGAGCCGCAGCCGCTGGCCGACGGCGTCGCGGTCGTCGAGGTGCTGCCCGAGGGCGGCGGGACCGACGCCGCCGCCGCCCGCCTGGTCGACGCCGTCCGCTCGCTGCCGGCGCCGTTCCCCGTCCAGGTCACCGGGGACGCCGCCTCCCTGGCCGACTACCAGGCCACCGTCGCCGAGCGCCTCCCCCTGGCCGCCGCCCTGGTCGTGCTGGCCACCTTCGTGCTGCTGTTCCTGTTCACCGGGTCGGTGGTCGTCCCCGTCAAGGCCATCGTGATGAACGTCCTCAGCCTGGGGGCCAGCTTCGGGGCCCTGGTCTGGGTGTTCCAGGACGGGCACCTGGCCGGGCTGCTGGGGGCCGAGGGCGCCGGCGCCATCGACCCCACCGTCCCCGTCCTCACCTTCGCCATCACCTTCGGCCTGTCCATGGACTACGAGGTGTTCCTGCTGTCGCGGATCAAGGAGGCCTGGGAGGAGACCGGCGACAACGACCTGGCCGTGGCCCTCGGGCTGCAGCGCTCGGGGCGGATCGTGACCTCGGCCGCGCTGCTGCTGGTGGTGGTGTTCTCCGGGTTCATGGCCGCCGGCATGCTGACCATCAAGCAGGTCGGGCTGGCCACCGTCCTGGCCGTCCTGCTGGACGCCACCGTGGTCAGGATGCTGCTGGTCCCGGCGACCATGAAGCTGATGGGCCGCTGGAACTGGTGGGCGCCGGCCCCGCTGCGCCGCCTCCACCGGCGGGTCGGGCTGGGCGAGCTCCAGTCGGCCACCCCCGCCGACGATGTGTCCGGCGGGCTACCGGCCGCTCCCGGCCGCGCGCTGCAGTGACCCGCCCGATCCGGAGGAGCTGGAATCAGTTGGGGCGGTCGGCCAGGGTGACGGTGACCTCCTGCTGGCGGCCGTCGCGGACGATGGTCAGCCGCACCTGGGAGCCCGGCTTGCGCTGGCGGAGCTCGCCGAACAGGTCCTCGACGGTCTCGATGCCGGCGTCGTCCATCTGGACGATCACGTCGCTGGGCCGCAGGCCGGCCTGGGCGGCCGGGCTGCCCTCGACCACCTCGAGGAGGACCACCCCGCGGGCCTCCTCCAGGTCGAGCTGGGCCGCGATCTCCCTGGTGACCTGGTCTCCGCGGACGCCCAGGTAGCTGTGGGTGGCCCGGCCGTTGCGGAGCAGCTGGCCGACGACGTCGACCACGGTCGCCCCGGGGATGGCGAAGCCGATCGCCACCGCCCCCTGCTCGGGCGGGATGTAGGCGACGTTGACGCCCACGACCTCGCCCCGCCCGTTGACCAGGGCGCCGCCGGAGTTGCCGGGCGAGATGGCCGCGTCGGTCTGGATCAGGTCGACCAGCGAGCGGATGTTCTGGGCGGCCGATCCGGGGATCTCCCGGTGCAGGCCCGAGATGATCCCGGCGGTGATGGTGTTCGCGAACCCGAGCGGGCTGCCCATGGCCACCGCCAGCTCGCCCACCTGCGGCAGGGCCTTCTGGAAGGTGGCCGGCTGGAGGTCCTGGCGCTCCACGTCCACCACCGCCAGGTCGGTGTCGGGGTCGGTGGCCCGCACCCGGCCGTCGACCCGGCGGCCGTCGAAGAAGGCGACCTCGACCGCCCGGAAGTCCCCGACCACGTGGGCGTTGGTGACCACCACCCCGTCCTTGGACCAGATCACCCCGCTGCCGCTGCCCTGGTCGTGGGTGATGGTCACCACCGACGGCTCGACCTTGCCGACGATCCCGGGGATGTCGCCGGCCGCGGCCGCCTGCGCGCTGGCGTCGACCGCCGGGGCGGGGGCGGTCACCGGGGCCGGGGCCGAGCGGGCCTGCGGCTCCCGGACCAGGCCGCAGCCGGCCAGGGCGGCGGCCAGCAGGGCGGCGGCGGCGAACCAGACGGTGCGGGCGGGGCGGGCGTCCATGGCCGAGCTCCTCGGGGCGGCGGTGGGTCGGGCGTCCCGCTCAGGGTTCCACGGGACCGGCCCGGATATCAGAGGCCGTAGGTCTCCAGCAGCCGCAGCCAGACCTCGCTGACCGTCGGGAACGACGGGACGGCGTGCCACAGCCGGTCGAGCGGCACCTCACCGGCGATGGCCACCGTGGCCGAGTGCAGCAGCTCCTGCACGCCAGGACCGACGAAGGTCGCGCCGACCACGACCCG
>DASUPQ010000519.1 GCA_036280995.1 Actinomycetota bacterium
ACCCTCGAGGCGCCGGGACGCAACGTCGCGGCCAAGGCTGGGCTGAACCGGTCGATCCTGGACGCTGGCTGGGGCCAGTTCACGAGCATCCTTGTCGCCAAGGCTGAAAGCGCCGGACGGCGAGTCGTCCTCGTGAACTCCGCTTCTACCTCGATCGACTGCCACACCTGCGGGGCCCGCTGCACCCGGCCCCACCAGGACACCGTCGTCTGTCCCACCCACGGCGCCCTGGACGCCGACCTCAACGGGGCCCGCAACATCGCTACCAGGGCCGGGCTGGGCTCTGGTCAAGCCCCCGCGGCTTGAGCAGCTGTCGGCTCCAGTCGGCAGAGCAGTCACCAGCGCTCCTCGAGTCTCCGCTCCTCGAGTCTCCGCTGGACCGGGAACAGGCTCCAGCCGGTGCGGTCGGCGACCAGGCCCCACAGGCCCCGCCGGGCCGCCACGGTGACCAGGACCGCGACCGCGCCGAGCAGGACCAGGTACCAGGCACCGTACCCGGAGAGGGTCTCCTGCAACACGAAGAACACGATCGTACCGATGATCGGCCCCTCGATCGTGCCCACGCCCCCGATGACCACGATGAAGATCATGAAGGCGGTCCAGTTGACGCTGAAGGCCGCCTCCGGCTGCACCCGGAGCAGGTTCAGGTAGATGACGGCCCCGGCCAGCGAGCAGCCGAACGCCGCCACCAGGTAGGCGACGAGCTTGGCCCGGAACACGGGCACGCCCAGGCTCTGGGCGCTCTGCTCGCTGTCGCGGATGGCGGTCAGGGCCAGGCCGAGGCGGCGCCGCAGGAGCAGGTAGGTGGCGGCCACCGCCCCGACCCCGACGGCCAGGGCGAGCTCGTAGGTGAGGTACAGGCGGGTGGTGCGGTCGAAGGCCGACGCCGCCCGCAGGGTCAGGCCCGACCCGCCGCCGAGCTGGGAGACGTTGGTGATCACCAGCCGGTAGACCTCGGCGATGACCCAGGTGCCGATGGCGAAGTAGCCGCCCCGCAGCCGGAAGGCGAGCAGGGCCGTCGGCACCGCCACCAGGGTGCCGACCACCCCGGCGGCCAGCACCGAGACCAGCAGGGGCAGGCCCACGGTGTCGGCGAACAGCAGCAGGGCGTAGGCGCCAAGGCCGACGTAGGCCTGCTGGCCGATGGAGACCAGGCCGGCGTAGCCGGCGAGCAGGTTCCACATCTGGGCCAGGGCGAGCAGGGTCAGGAAGCTGATCAGGGTGCGCAGCACGCTGTCCAGGGCCCACAGCGGCCCGAGGGCGAGCACGACCACCGCGGCCGCCCCCACGGCCAGGCCGATCCGGCTGGACCGGGTGGCCCGCTGGACCCGCAGGCCCGCCGGCGCCACCGCCCCGGGCGCGCTCATGCCGGGACCGTCCTGCCGAGCAGGCCGGTGGGCCGGAAGGCGAGCACGGCCAGGAAGACCAGGTGGCCGGCCAGGACCCCCCAGCCGGGAGAGAACTGCGCCCCCAGGGCCTGGGCGACCCCGAGGACGAGCCCGCCGGCGAGCGTGCCCCAGATGGACCCGAGCCCGCCGATGATCACCGCCTCGAAGGCGAAGATCAGCCGGGTCGGGCCGATGCTGGGGGTGAAGGTGGTCCGCACCCCCAGGAACAGCCCGGCCACGGCCACGGTGGCCAGGGCGATGGCGGTGGCCATGGCGAACACGTGCCGGTGGTCGAGCCCGACCAGGCTGGCCGCCTCGGGGTCGTCGGAGGTGGCCCGGAACGAGCGGCCGAGCTGGGTCCGGCTGAGCAGCAGCTGCAGGCCGGCCAGGACGGCCACGGCGGTGACCAGGGTCAGCAGCGGGAACCAGCCCACGGCCAGGCCGTCGCTCAGCCGCACGCTGGCGTTCTCGACCCGGCCGGCGTCCAGCCCCTGGGAGTCGGCCGAGAACACCTCCAGGAGCAGGTTCTGGAGGATGATCGAGAGCCCGAAGGTGACCAGCACCGGCGGCAGCGGGTCGTCGCCGCGCAGGGCGAAGTTCAGCAGCCCCCGCTGGAGCAGGTAGCCGAGCCCGGCCATGGCCGGCACCACCACCAGCAGGGTCCACAGCGGGTTGAGGCCGGTGCCGTCGACGATCGCCAGGGCGAGGAACGCGGCCACGATCGACAGGTCGCCGTGGGCCAGGTTGACCAGGCGCATCACCCCGAACATGAGCGACAGCCCGGTGGCGAACAGGGCGTACAGCCCCCCGAGGAGCAGCCCCTGGGTGACGACGTTGACCCAGGTCATGCGTCCCCATCCCATCGGGGGGCTCGGCTTGAGCCCCCCGAACCCCCCAGCCCGAAGTAGGCGTCGGTGATCTGCTCGCGGGTCAGCTCGGCCGGCCGGCCCTGGAGGGCGACCCGGCCCTCGAGCAGGCAGTAGACGCGGTCGGCCCCGGCCAGGGCCTGGCCGATGTCCTGCTCGACCACGACCACGGTGGCCCCGGCGCGGCAGATCTCGGGGAGGGTCTCGTAGATCCGCCGGACCACCAGGGGGGCCAGGCCCAGGGAGACCTCGTCGAGCAGCAGCAGCCGCGGGTTGGCCATCAGCGCCCGGCCGATGGCCAGCATCTGCTGCTCGCCCCCGGACAGGAGGCTGCCCGGCCGGCCACGCTTGTCGGCCAGGGCGCCGAAGAGCTCCAGCACCGAGGCCACGTCCCAGCGGCCGGACCGGCCCCGGACCACCCCAACTTTCAAGTTCTCCTCGACGGTGAGACTTGGGAAGATGCGCCGACCCTCGGGGACCATGGCGATGCCGAGGCCGAGCCGCCGGTGGGTGGGCACCCCGTCCAGGGGCCGCCCGTCGAAGGCGACGGTGCCGGTGGCCCGGTCCTGGAGGCCGGCCACGGTCCGCAGCAGGGTCGACTTGCCGGCCCCGTTGGCCCCGATCACGGCCACCGTCTCGCCCTCGTCGACCGCCAGCGTCACGTCGAACAGGGCCTGGAAGTCGCCGTAGAAGCTGGCCAGCCGGTCGACCTCCAGCAGCGGCATGCCTAGACCGCCTCCACGCCCAGGTAGACGTCGCGGACCTCGGGGCTGGCCATGACCGTGCGCGGGTCGCCCTCGATCAGCTTGCGGCCGAAGTTGATGGCCACGATCCGGTCGGCCACCGACAGCAGGGCATGCACGATGTGCTCGATCCAGACGATCGACACGCCGGCCTGGCGGACCCGCCGGATCGTGGCCACGAGCTGGTGGACCTCCGGCTCGGTGAGCCCGCCGGCCACCTCGTCCAGCAGCAGCACCCGCGGCCCGGTGGCCAGGGCGCGGGCCAGCTCCAGGCGCTTGCGCTCCAGCAGGGTCAGGCTGCCGGCCAGCCGGTTGGCGTCGGCCGTGAGCCCGGCCAGCTCCAGCGCCTCCAGGCTGGCCCGGTGCGCGTCCGGATGGGCGACTCTCCGGGGGGCTAGGCTTGAGCCCCCCCGACCCCCTGCGCCGAAGGTCGCCCCGACGAGCACGTTCTCGTACACGGTCATCCCTGAGAACGGCTGGGGGACCTGGAAGGTGCGGGCCAGGCCGAGCTGGCAGCGGGCCCGGGCCGGCAGGCCGGTGACGTCCTGGCCGGCGAGGCGGACCCGGCCGGCGTCGGGCCGCAGCTGCCCGGCGGCCAGGTGGAGCATGGTCGTCTTGCCGGCCCCGTTGGGCCCGACCACTCCCAGGGCCTCGCCCTCGTCCAGGTGCACGTGCAGGTCGTCGATGACCTTGAGCGCCCCGAACGACTTCGACAGCCCGTCCAGCTCCAGCACCCGCCCGGCCAAGCCCGCCGTCCTAGGCGTAGGGGATGGGTTCCAGGGACCCGCCCTTGGGGATGTCGGGGTGGTCCTTGTTGGACACGATCACCAGCTCGAACGGGTACTTGCCGTCGCTCTTGCGCCACTGGCCGCCGACCAGCGGGGTCTTGGCCACGTTGGGCACCGGGCCGCCGCTCCAGGAGATCTTGCCGACCACGGTGTCCAGGTCGACGCCCTTGATGGCGTTGGCCAGGGCCTGCTTGTCGCCGACGTCGCCGCTCGCCTTGAGGGCGGCCGCGGCCACCTCGAACAGGGCGTGGACGAAGCCGATGGGCTGGGTCCACTGCCTGCCCGTGGACGCCTGGTACTCCTCGGCCACCTTGGCCGCGCTGGCCCCGGTGAGCGAGGAGGTGTAGGGGTGGGCCGGGCTCCACCAGACCTCGGTGGACATGCCGTCGCCGATGTCGCCAAGGGCCTCGACCGAGGCCGGGAACAGCAGCGCCTTGCCGACCGAGGCGATCTTGGGCTGGAACCCCTGCTGGGAGGCCTGCTTCCAGAAGGTGGTCCAGTCCGGGGGGATGGGCACGCCGGTGACGATCTCGGCCTTGGCCGCCTTGAACTCGGCGATCTGGGAGGAGAAGTCCTCGGTGCCGTTCTGGTAGCGGCCCGGGTCGACGATCTTGTAGCCCTCCTTGGTGAGGGCGGGCGGGAAGCCCAGCTTCTTGTCGCCCCAGGCGTTGCCGTCGCCGTCGTTGGGCCACAGCGCGGCCACCGCCTTGTTGTTGTCCACCTGGCCCCACATGTCGGTGAACACGGCGATGATGTCCTCGAGGCCCCAGAAGAAGTGGTAGGTCCACTGGAACGGCTTCTCCGGGTCTCCCTGGCGGCCGAAGAACCACGGCTGCCAGGGGGCGACGCTGGAGATGCAGGGGACGCCGTTGGCCTCGCACTGGTCGGCCACCGGGTTGGTCGTCTCCGGGGTGGAGGCGACCAGCATCAGGTCGATCTGGTCGGCGTTGATCAGGTCGCCGGCGACCGTGGCCGCCCGGTTGGGGTCGGACTGGCTGTCCTTGGTGAGGATCTCCACCGGGTACGACGTGCCGCCGATCTGCAGGCCGCCCTCCAGCGCCTTGCGCACGCCCCCGAGGATGAAGTCGTCGGCCTCGCCGAAGCCGGCCAGGGGGCCGGTCTTGGGGGAGACGTAGCCGATCTTGATGGTCCGGGCGGCTTCGGAGCCCGAGTCCGACTGCTTGCAGCCGGCGAGGACGGCGGCTCCTGAGAGCCCGGCGAGCTGCATGAACCGGCGGCGATCGACGCCTCTGCCACTGCTCACGAGCGACCTCCTGGTGGTCACCGCAGCCGTCAGCTGATCGGCTGCAACCTGCTGGTAGCCGGGATCTCGGGGTGGACGTTGTTGGAGACGATCTCGAGCTCGAACGGCCGGCTGCCGCCCCGGCGCCACTGGCCCCCGACCAGCGGGGTCCGGGAGACGTTGGGGAAGTCGGCCTGGGTGCGGGTCCAGTCGACGGTGCCGACGATCGTGCCCATGCTGGTGGCCTTGATGGCGTCGGCCAGGGCCTGCTTGTCGCCGACGTCGCCGGCCCGCTGGAGCACCGACGCCGCCACCTCGAACAGGGCGTGGACGAAGCCGATGGGCTGGATCCACTGGCGGCCCGTCTGGTTCTGGTAGTCGGTGGCCAGCTGGCCGGCGCTGGCCCCGGTCAGCGAGGAGGTGAACGGGTGCCGGGGGCTCCACCAGACCTCGGTGGATACGCCCTCGGCGCTGCTGCCCATGGCCTCGATGAAGGAGGGGAACAGCAGCGCCTTGCCGACCGAGGCGATCTTGGGCCGGTAGTCCCGGTCGGCCGCCTGCAGCCAGAACGTGGCGAAGTCGGGGGGCAGCGGCACCCCGGTGACGATCTCGGCCCCTTCGGCCTTGAACTTCTCGATCTCGGCGGCGAAGCTGTTCTTCTCGTTCTGGTAGCGGCCGGGGTCGACGATCTCGTAGGCCTGGTTGCGGAGCACCTTGGGGAAGCCGACGCTCCAGGCCCGGCCGTCGCCGTCGTTGGGCCACAGCCCGCCCACGACGTGGTTGTTGTCGACCTGGCTCCACATGTCGGCGAACACCCCGATGATGTCCTCCAAGCCCCAGAAGAAATGCCAGGTCCACTGGTAGGGCTTGGGCTTGGCGGGGTCGGGGCGCGGGTTCCGGGCCAGGTACCAGGGCTGGTAGGGGGTGACGGTGGAGATGCAGGGCATCCCGGCGGCCTCGCAGGCGTCGGCCACCGGGTTGGTGGTCTCGGGGGTGGAGGAGACCAGCATCAGGTCGACCTGGTCGCTGGCGATCAGGTCGCGGGCCACCTCACCGGCCCGTTCCGGGTTGGACTGGCTGTCGCGGACCAGGATCTCCACCGGGTGGGCGCGCCCGCCGATCTCCAGGCCGTCCTTGAACGCGCCCTTGGCGTTCTCGACGACGAAGCTGTCGGCCTCGCCGAAGGCGAACAGGGGGCCGCTCTGGGGGGAGATGTAGCCGAGCCTGATCGGCTGGCGGTTGCCGAGGGGGGACGAGGTGCGGCAGCCGGCCAGCGCGGCCGCGCCCGCCAAGGCGGCGAGCTGCACGAACCGGCGGCGGTCGAGGTTGCCGTTCATGTCAGGTCGGCGGCGGCCGGCGTCCCTGCCAGGCGTCCTCGAGCAGGCCCCGGAGCTCGCTGATCCCGGCCCGCCGCGGCGTCTGGACGACCTTGGCCACGGCCAGCTCGGCCGCCCGGTCGAGCTCGGCCTCGGCCAGGCCGAGCTCGGCCAGGCTGGCCGGCGTGCCCAGCCGCCGGCCCAGGTCCCAGATTCCGCCGGCGACGTCGTCGGTGCCGAGGCCGCCGGCCAGCCTGGCCAGCTGGGGGCGGGCGGCCGGGGCGACGAAGCGGACGGCGTGGGGGAGCATGACCGCGTGCAGCTCGGCGTGGGGCAGCCGGTAGGCGCCGCCCAGCAGATGGCAGAGCTGGTGGTGGATGCCGACCCCGGCGGCGGCCAGGGCGGCCCCGGCCAGCCAGGCCCCCAGCAGGGCGTCGGACCGGGCGGCCAGGTCGGCCGGGTCGGTGACGGCCACGGGCAGCCCGCGGGCCAGGACCCTGGCCCCCTCGGTGGCCAGCAGGGCGGTGACCGGGTTGGCCCCGGGCGCGTACAGGGCCTCGACGCAGTGGGCGAGGGCGTTCATGCCGCTCGGCCCCGTCACCTCGGGCGGCAGGCCGGTGGTCAGGGCCGGGTCGTAGAGGACGGTGCGGGGCAGGACCCGCGGGTCGCGGCCGGTGCGCTTGCCCTCGGGGCCGGTGAGCCCGTAGATGGGGGTCACCTCGGAGCCGGCGTAGGTGGTGGGCACGGCCACGATCGGGGCCTCGTGCTCCAGCGCCACCGCCTTGGCCATGCCGGTGGCCGACCCGCCGCCCATGGCGACCAGGCAGTCGGCGCCCGCCGCGGCGGCCGCGGCCACCGCCCGGGCGGCCGCCTCCACCGGGACGTGCTGCTGGACGTCGGTGAAGCTGGCCGCCCAGCGGCCGCCGAGCCGCTCCACCAGCCCGTCCACGGCCCGCTTGCCGGCGATGGCCAGCACCCGCCGGGCCCCGAGCCGGTCGACCTCCTCGCCCAGGCGGTCGGCCGCGCCGACGCCGAACACCACCCGACCCGGCAGCGCGTCGTAGGTGAAGGGGGGCATGGCGCCCGACTGATAGCCGAACGGTTCAGGGAAGTCAAGGCGGCGGAGACCCGCCGGATCCGGCATCAGCGCGGGTACCAGACGGGCAGGTCGGCGTCCACGTTGACCCAGACCGACTTGGGATCGGTGTAGCCGTGCATGGCCTCGAAGCCCATCTCGCGGCCGTAGCCGGAGTCGCCCACCCCGCCGAACGGCGAGCCGGGGCTGACCCGCTTGTAGCTGTTGACCCAGACCATGCCCGACCGGATGGCCCGGGCCACCCGGTGGGCCCGGGCCAGGTCGCGGGTCCACAGCCCGCCCCCGAGGCCGTAGTCGACCGCGTTGGCCAGCTCCAGGGCCTCGGCCTCGCCGGAGAAGGTGGTCACGGTCACGAACGGGCCGAACACCTCCTCGCGGTTGACCCGCGCCCCCGGGTCGGCCCTGACCACGGTCGGCTCCACGTAGCAGCCCCTGGCCAGCGCCGGGTCGTCGGGGACGCGGCCGCCGCACAGGACCTCCCCGCCCTCGTCGCGGGCCACCTTCACGTAGGCCAGCACCCGGTCGCGGTGCTCGGGGGAGGTGAGCGGCCCCATCTCGGTCGCCGGGTCGAGCGGGTCGCCCAGCCGGATGCTCCGGGCCAGGGCCAGGAACCGCTCCTGGAACTCCTCGGCGATCGGCTCCTCCAGGATCAGCCGGGAGCCGGCGATGCAGGCCTGGCCCTGGTTGTGGAAGATCGCGAAGGCCGACCCGTTGACGGCCGCGGCCACGTCCGCGTCGGCGAAGACGATGTTGGCCCCCTTGCCGCCCAGCTCGAGCTGGAGCCGCTTGAGGTTGCCGGCCGAGGCCTCGACGATCCGCCGGCCGACCTCGGTCGAGCCGGTGAACGACACCTTCTGCACGTCCGGGTGGGCGGCCAGGGCGGCCCCGGCGACGTGGCCGTAGCCGGGCACCACGTTGACCACCCCGGGCGGGAAGCCGACCTCGGCCATCAGCTCGGCCACGCGCAGCGAGGTCAGCGGGGTCAGCTCGGCCGGCTTCAGCACCACCGTGTTCCCGGCGGCCAGGGCCGGCCCCATCTTCCAGCTGCAGAACATCAGCGGGAAGTTCCAGGGGACGATCTGGCCGACCACCCCCACGGGCTCGCGGACGACGTAGTTGAGGAACCCCTGCTCGACCGGGATGACGGAGCCCTCGAACTTGTCGGCCATGCCGCCGAAGTAGCGGAAGGTGGCGGCCGTGCGGGGCACGTCCAGCCGGGACGAGTCGCGGATGGGGTGGCCGGTGTCGGCCGACTCCAGCCGGGCCAGCTCCTCGGCCCGGGCCTCGACGGCGTCGGCCAGCTTCAGCAGCAGCCGTCCCCGCTCGGCGGCCGGGGTGGCGGCCCAGGCGGGAAAGGCCGACCGGGCGGCCGCCACCGCCCGGTCGACGTCCGCCTCCCTGGCCTCGGCCACCTCGGCCAGGTGGCCGCCGTCGTGGGGGCTGGTGACCGGGATCGTGGCCCCGTCGGCGGCGTCGGTGAACTCGCCCCCGATGAACAGCCGGGTCGGCCCGGCCACGCCGGCCATGGCGCCCCTAGAGCTCGACCGGGTACGTCGGCAGCTTGCCGCTGGAGATGAGCTCGGGCAGGTCGCCGGCGGCGTTCTCCCAGACCAGCAGCATCGACCGCTTGGGGGCGTAGCCCTGGTGGCGGATGTCGGCCGGCATGGCGGCGACGTCGCCCGGCTTCATCACCACCTTGGAGCGGATCTGGCCGGAGTCGCGGTCCTCGACGTCCCAGTAGATCTCGTCCGACAGCTGCAGGAACCACTCCACCCGGTCGTTGCCGTGGATGATCGGGAGGATGTACTCCTCGGTGGTGGGGCAGAACAGGCTGTCCTTGCAGACCGAGACGACCGACGGGTTCCAGGTGACGTCGGAGCGCGACAGGTAGGCGAACAGGTTGAACGAGGCCAGCTCGTCCTCGAAGCCCTCCTCGGCCCGGATCTCCGGCTCGTCCTGGGGGACGTCGGTGAAGTGCCGGTTGACCGGGAACCCGCTGTCGTCGCTGCGGATCTGCTCGTCGCCCTTGACCCCGACCATACGCGCCGCCGTCACCCGGTGGCGGGTGATGGCCCTGCGGTTGTCGCCGTTCTTGGGGCCGAAGGCCGAGCCGGTCTCGTCGGGGCTGGCGAACGGGTCGAAGGTCTCGTTGGTCCAGTCGTCCAGCATGGCCTTGAAGGTCTCGCGGATGACCGGGGTCGGCATGTTCTCGAGGTGGTCGAGCTCGGCCTTGCGGTAGCCGTCGTTGTAGCGGCCGGCGAACAGGTCGACGGTGCCGTAGTGGTTGACGGTGCCGATGACCCCGTCGAAGTTGACGATGCCGTAGAAGAAGTCCCAGGCCACGTCCCGCTGCAACGCCTTGAGGAAGGCGTCGGCGCTCATCACGTGGCTGCCCGTCGGCCACTCGATGTAGACGAAGTAGTCGTCGCGGCGGAACTTGAACTCGCCCAGCTCGAAGGGCCGGTACCCGGCCTCGTTGGGGTCTCCGGAGCGGATGTCGACGGTCGGCTCGGCCTCGGTCGTTGCCACGGTGCTACCTCCTGCCCTGCGCCCCTACGGGGTGGTCTGGACGATCTCCGCCCACTTGAAGACGGTGTCGGGTCCCTCGATGGTCTGCATCAGGATCACGCCGGGCGCCTCCGCGTGGAAGCGGTAGGCGGCGCCGGCGGGGAGCAGGGTCATGTGGCCGCGGCGGGCGGTGATCTCGCCCATGCGCGGGCCGCCGGGCTCGCCGCCGAGGGTGACCGAGCCCTCCGAGGCGGGGTCGGGCGCCTGCTCGTCGCCGATCTTGGCCAGCTCGATCACGACCTCGCCGTCCATGACCAGGGCGAACTCGTCGTGGGCGCAGGTCCGCCAGTCCGAGGTGCCCTCGGCCCGGATCGCCTCAAGCACGTACTGGCGGTTCTTGCCGACCGCCACCTTCTCGTACGGCTTCGACCGCGAGGCGGTCTCGAAGACGTTCGAGAAGGCGTAGTGGTGGGGCTCGTCGTCGATCACCTCGACGCGGCCCTTCTCGTAGTTGTCCAGCGAGCCGAACCTGGTCGTGAAACGCGACAACCAGACCACTCCCTCCGCTCGGACCGTTGCATCCGCAACAACATCGCGTCCAAGCATAAACGGTACATCAGGGGGCTTGCCGGGGGAACCGGGAACGGCCGCCCCAGCCCTCGGGCGGGGGCGGGGGCGCCGAGCGCGGGGTGCCCGGGGCCAGCTGGGCCACGGTGCCGACGGTCATGGCCGTGGCCTGGGCGATCACGTCGTGGACGTCGGGGGCGTTGGGGAGCACGCAGCGCAGATCGGTGACACCGGCGTGGGCCAGGGCGATGACCCGCTCGTGGCACTGCTCCAGGGTGCCGAACACCCCCGCCTGGGCCGGCGGCCCCAGCGCCGCGAAGGCCGGCTCGGCGTCCCAGCGGGCCGTGGCCTCGGCCACCGTCCGGCCGATCGACACCGGCAGCCGGACCGCCACCCCGAGGCTGGCCGGGTCGCGGCCGGCCAGGGCGAACGCCTCCCGCAGGGCCCGGGCCTGCTCGGCCACCCGGTCGACGTCGGCGGCGGCCACCAGCACGTCGTCGGCCACGCCGGCCAGCCAGGCCAGCCGCTCGCGGCCGAGCCGCTCGGGGTCGCCCACCTCCACGGCCAGGGTGGGCCGCGGCCGGCCGTCCTCGAAGCCGGCCCGGAGCCGCTCGGCCTGGGGCCGGGCGTCGCCCAGCAGGGTCAGCTCCAGCCGGTCGGCGGGGAGCCCGTCGAGGGCCGGCAGCGGGTCGCCGCCGCCCAGGATCGCGCCCAGCCGGGCCCTGGCCACGTGCGGGGCCAGGTCGCGCAGCCCGGCCAGTGCTGGTGACGGCCCGGGCGGGGCGCTATCGTCCATCCAGATCGCGCCGATCCCGGCGCGGTCGCACATCCGCGCCACCTCGGCCAGGCGCCCACCCGGGTTCCGGGCGTCGAGCACGACGCCGAGGCGCACCAGACGTCCGGGTGGGGCGAGCGTCGGCTGGAAGGCAGCCATGGGCCAGATTGTAAGCACGGGGCCGCGGTCGCTGGAGACCTCGCTGCTCGAGTTCTTCCACCGGCTGCGCGAGGCCAGGGTGCCGGTCTCGATGGTCGAGGTCCTGGACGCCTTCGCCTGCCTGGCCCACGTGAACCTGGCCGACCGGGCCCAGTTCCGCTCCGCCCTGTTCGCCACCCTGGTCAAGCGCCCCGAGGACCAGCAGGCCTTCGGGGTGCTGTTCGACGTCTGCTTCCCCCTCACCCACGCGCCGCGTGCCGGCTCCCCCGACGCCCCGGACGCGGACCCAGCCCTCCAGCCCGGCCCAGCGACGGCGGGCCCCCCGGAGGGGGACGCGACCGCACCCGGGGCGGAGGGGGAGTGGGCTGTCCCCAACCCCCTCGAGGCGTCCGGCGACCTGCTGGCCGCCCTGCTCGACGCCCTGCGCCACGACGACGAGGCGGCCCTGCGCACCCTGGCCGGCCTGGCCGTCGACCGCTTCGGCGGCCTGGAGGCCCAGCCGGAGGCGTCCGAGCGCTACTACCTCTACCGGATCCTGCGCCAGGTCGAGCTGTACCGGCTGCTGGCCATGGCCCTCGGCGACAGCGAGGACGCCGACGGGGCGGCACGGCACGGCCGCGAGGAGCTGGCCCGGCGGATCGAGGACTTCCGGCGCCTGCTGGCCGAGCAGCTCCGCCACCGCATGGCGGCCAGCGTCGGCGTCCACCAGGCGGCCGAGCTCTACACCGAGCGGCAGCTCGAGGACGTCGACTTCCTCGGCGCCAACGCCAGCCAGCTCCGCGAGCTGCGCCAGGCCGTCCGGCCCCTGGCCCGCAAGCTGGCCTCGCGGGCGGCCCAGAAGCGCCGGCTGCGGCGCCGCGGCCGCCTCGACGTGCGCCGCACCGTGCGCCGCTCGCTGTCGTCGGGCGGGGTCCCGGTCGACCCGGCCTTCCGGGCCGTGCGCGCCTCCAAGCCCGACCTGTACGTGCTCGCCGACGTCTCCGGCTCGGTGATCGAGTTCGCCAAGTTCACCCTGTCGCTGCTCCACGCCATGAACGCCGAGTTCGCCAAGCTGCGCAGCTTCGCCTTTGTCGACGGGATCGACGAGGTCACCGGCCTGCTCGACGAGGGCGGGCACCGCATGGACCTGCGCGGGGCGTTCGCCAGGGCCAAGCTGGTGGCCGACGACGGCCACTCCGACTACGGCAACGTGTTCCGGCGCTTCGCCGAGCGCTACGGCGGCGACGTCGACGCCCGGACCACCCTGATCGTCATGGGCGACGCCCGCAACAACTACCGCGAGCCGGGCCTGGAGCCGTTCCGGGACCTGGCCGAGCGGTCCCGCCGCCTCTACTGGCTCAATCCGGAACCGCGGGCCGAGTGGGACACCACCGACTCGATCATGAGCGCCTATGGTGCGGCCTGCGACCGCGTGTTCGAGGTGCGCACGCTGCGCCAGCTGACCGCGTGCGTGGACGAGATCACCTGACCGGATCGGGCGAGGACGGAGGGACCATGTACGTCTTGATCGTGTCGGCCAAGGTCAAGCCGGAGCAGCGGGGCACGTTCCTGGAGGCGATTGAGGCCAACGCCGTCAGCTCGGTCGACGACGAGCCCGGCTGCCTCCGCTTCGACGTCGTCCGCGACAACGACGACCCCGATCACTACCTCTTCTACGAGGTCTACCGGGACGAGGCCGCCTTCGCCGCCCACCGCGACACCGAGCACTTCGCCCGCTGGCGCGAGGCCGCCGAGGTCTGCCTCTCCGACCCCCTGGAGGCGACCCACGCCGCCATGATCGTCAACCGCAGCGACCGCTAGGCCGGGTCAGCCGGCGACGGTGGTGGCCGTGGCCGCGTCCGCCGGGACGGCGTCGGCGGTGGGGCGGACGGCGCCGATGAAGTCGCCGCGCAGGAACGGGGTGATGCGGACGTTGGCCCCGGTGTAGGGGGCGTCGATCATGTTGCCGGCGCCGATGTAGATGCCGACGTGGTGGATGGAGGAGGGGTCGGCGGTGTTGTAGGCGTAGAAGACCAGGTCGCCGGGCTGCAGGTCGGCCACGTTCCAGACCCGGGCGCCGGCCGTCCACTGCTCGCGGGAGGTGCGGGGCAGGGTGAGACCGCCCGCCTGGTAGGCGCGCAGCATCAGGCCCGAGCAGTCGTAGAAGCCCCGCTCGCCGGTGGCGCCCCACTTGTAGGGCTGGCCGAGCTTGTCGTAGGCGTACTGGACGGCCGCGGCCGCCACGTCCTCGGCCGGGGCGCCGGGGGGCAGGCCCTGGCTGGCCGCGTAGGTCGAGGCGATGGCCAGGACCTTGGTCACGTACCAGTCGGCGTGGTTGTAGGCGAACACGGCCCCGGCCACGTCGGCGCCCCTGTTGGCGCCGTTCTGGCAGAGGTAGTTGGCCGCGGTGAAGATCGCGTCGACCGGGTTGTAGACGTCGGCCCCGCCGCCGTCGGCGTCGACCGCGTAGGCGGCCCAGGTGTTGCCGGCCTTGCCGCCGATGCCGATCTGCATCGGACCGGCCGCCCCGGCGAAGTTGGCCCCCGAGGTCACCCCGGGCGCCTGGAGCCGGCCGTGGTTGGTCTCGACCTTGCCGATGGCGGCCAGCACCGACCAGGGCAGCCCCGGGCAGCTGTCGGCGGCCGTCTGGTAGACGGGCAGCAGCGGCGGCGGGATGTCCTCCTGGGCGCTGGCGCTCGGCGCCCCGCCGCCGATGAGCGAGGTCGACAGTCCCACCGCCATGAGCCCGAGGACCAGGAAGACGGTGGCGAAGACGCCGAACAGGAGTTTGCCCATCAGGTGGCCAATCGGTGGTATTTTAGGATAGTCGAGTCGGTTGACAGGTTCGGCTCATCAGGGTGGCGGAGCTGCCGCATCGATCCACCGACCGCGGGCCGTGCATCGGCGGGTCCGATTCCCGCTGGTCGACTGCCTTGGTGTCATTGCACATCAGTGTAATCTGTTGGTAATCACAGAGGGACAGATCCTCCCAAATACGCATCCGACAGCACGAGAATCTGGAGACCGACCGGGGGTCGTTGTGAGCCAGCAGCAGAGGCCCGCCTGGACCGGGGGTTCCGACGAGGCCCTGGTCCCGCTTGGCCGTGGCGACGAACCGGCTCCGACCACCGATCGTGACCGGCCGTCCGAGCCTGCCCCGGCGCCCGAGCCTGCCCCGGCGCCCGAGCCGGACCGGGCCCCCGAGCGTCCCAGGATGCCAGAGCCGCCCCCAGAGCCGGCCAGGGACCACCCGCCCGGCCACGGCCACCCACGGCCGGAGGCGTCCCGCGACCTCGTCGACGGGCGCCCCGAGCGGGCCGACCGGGCCGGGCGCCTGGTCGGGGTGACCAGCCCGGCCAGCGGCCGGTCGACCGCCACCGCGGCCGACTTCACCGCCGAGCGCTACCTGCGCGGGCAGGCCGCCCCGCCCCGGGACGGCTGGCGGCGCTTCATCTACTGGCTGACCGGCGGCCGCATCAACTTCGGCCCCAGCCCGGCCGAGCTGGCCGAGCGCCACCTGATCGCCAGGGCCAAGGCGCCGGTGGCCGGCTGCCGCTCGATCGCCGTCATCAGCCGCAAGGGCGGGGTCGGCAAGACCACCACCACCCTCATGCTCGGCCACACCTTCGCCTCGCTGCGGGGCGACCGGGTGGTCGCCCTCGACGGCAACCCCGACGCCGGGTCGCTCGGCTACCGGGTCCGGCGGGAGACGGCGGCCACGGTCACCAACCTGCTCGCCGACGAGCAGGAGATCACGCGCTACGCCGACATCCGCGCCTACACCAACCAGGCCCCGACCCGCCTGGAGGTGGTCGCCTCCGACGACGACCCGCGCATCACCACCGCGCTGGGTGAGGAGGACTACCGCCGCGCCATCGGGCTGCTGGAACGCCACTACAACCTCATCCTGCTCGACACCGGCACCGGTGTCTTGGAATCCGCTACAAAGGGAATCCTCCAGTTGGCCGAGCAGATCGTCGTCGTCATGTCGCCGAGCCTGGACTCGGCCAGGGCGGCCAGCTCGACACTGGACTGGCTGAACGAGAACGGCCACTCCGAGCTGGTCCGCAACGCCATCGCGGTCGTCAACGCGGTCCGTGAGGAGGGACTGGTCGAGGTGGACAAGATCGAAGAGCACTTCCAGGGGCGCTGCCGGGCCGTGGTCCAGGTGCCGTGGGACCCCCATCTGAGCGCAGGCGCCGAGACCCAGGTCGACCGTTTGCGCCCCGTTACCAGACGCGCGTACTTGGAGGTAGCCGCCGCCGTGGCCGATGGATTCACGGCATGACCATCGGAGGGAACTACCGATGCTGTTGCGCATGATGGTCCTCGCGCAAGATGTCAGCTTCACCCCGGACTTCGACGCCATCCCCGGTTCGGGGCCGATCCAGCAGCTGATCAACGGGATCGGGGCCTTCGCCCTGCTGCTGTCGCTGGTGGGCATCATCATCGGCGGGGCCATGTGGGGTGTCGGCTCGCTGTCGTCCAACTACCACCAGGCGGCCGTGGGCAAGCGGGCCACGCTGTACTCGGTGGTCGGCGCCGTCATCGTCGGCGCGGCCGCGGCCCTGGTCAACTGGGCGTTCTCGCTCGGGCAGACCGCCTAGGGCGCCGATGGCGACTTCCCCGACGCCGGAGGCCCGGCGGGTGTGCCGGGCCTCGTCGGCGTTGGCGGATCCGGCGGCGGGGGCGTGAGGGCCATGGCCGTGCGCGACCAGCGAGCCCGGGTCCTGTACCGGCTGCCCGAGCAACGGCGCTTCGGGGCCCGTGGCATGCCGGGCCTGCTGACCATGGCCCTGCTGGCCGTGGTGCTGTTCCTGGGCGGCCTGGTCGTCGGCCGCGCCTCCATGACCAGGGAGCAGGCGGACGCCGCCGCCCCCCCGGCGACCACCGCGCCGGCGGTCACGGCCACCCCGGCCCCGGGCGCGACCGCCACCCCGGGCACGGCCGCCGCCGCCCCGGCCGCCGGGGCCGCGACCAGCCGGGTCGGGCCGCGCAAGTTCGAGCACGGCGTCGGGGTGGGCTACGCCAACAGCCGGCAGGGCGCCGTGGCCGCGGCGGCCAACTACAGTACCGTCCTGTCCAGCGAGCTCATCCTCGAGGAGGCCACGCGCCGGGCGGCCATCGACACCCTGGCCGCCCCCGAGGCCAAGGCCGGCCTGCAGGAGACCTTCGACGAGGCGGTGGCCTCGCTGCGCAAGGGCCTCGGCGTCACCGCCGAGAACGCCGGCAACGTCAAGGTGCTGATGCGGGCCCATCCGGTAGGCTGGAAGGTCGACGACTACGGCAACGGCACGGCCACGGTGGCCATCTGGGTGACCGGCGTCACCGGCTCGATCGGCGGGACCGGCCCCCCGGTGCCGATCCGCGAGGGCTGGGGCACCACCACCACGAGCCTGCGCTGGGTCAAGGGCGACTGGAAGCTGGTCGACAGCACCACCGTGGACGGGCCGCTCCCCATCGCCGACGTCTCGCCCCCGACCCCCGCCCCCGAGCTGGTCAGCAAGGCCAGCGAGTTCAAGGAGTTCACCTATGCACCAGGACCGTAGGCGCGCCTGGGCCCGCGCGGTCCTGCTGCTGGCCGCCCTGGCCACGCTGCTGGTGATGGTCGCGCCGGCCGCCATCGCCCAGGCGCAGCCGAGCGACCCGACCCAGACCCAGCCGGCCGATCCCGGGGAGGAGCGCTGCAACGCCATCCCCAACCCGGTCGCCCGCAACGTCTGCCTGGCCGGGACCAACCCGGGCCAGGCGGTCACCAGCGCGGTGTCCGGGGCGGCCCAGAACGTGGCCGAGACCGCCGGCGACAGCGCCCTGCGCAGCTTCACCGCCGCGGTGGCCGCCGCCGGCAAGTTCTTCCTCGAGAAGGTGGGCGGCCTGATCCACGGCACCACCAGCCCGGACGTGGTCAACGCGGACTGGTTCGCCTCCCAGTACCGGGTGATGCTGGCCCTGGCCGTGGTCATCGCCCTGCCCATCCTGCTGGTGTCGGTGGCCCAGTCGATCGTGCGCGCCGACGGCATGCAGGCCATCCGCTCGGCGTTCGTGTTCCTGCCCCTGGCCGCCATCCTGTCGGCCGTCGGCCCGGCCATGGCCCAGATGCTCATCAACATCAGCGACTGGATGAGCGCCGCCCTCGGCGGCAACGCCGCCGCCGACGCCCAGAAGTTCATGAGCGACGCCGGCGGCGCCCTGGCCAGCCTCGGCGCCGGCTCCGTCAACCCGGCCGCGCCCGTGTTCGGGATCCTGCTCGGCGCCCTTGTCGTCACCCTCGGGGCCCTGTCGATCTGGCTGGAGCTGCTGCTGCGGGCCGCCGCCATCTACATCTCGGTGCTGTTCCTGCCCCTGGCCCTGGCGGCCATGATCTGGCCGGCCGGCTGGCGCTGGTGCCGGCGCCTGATCGAGTTCCTGATCGCCATCATCTTCGCCAAGGTGTTCATCGTGGCCATCATCAACCTGGCCGCGGCCGGGCTGGCCCGGGGCGGGCTTGGCGACAAGTTCGAGGGCGTCCTGGCCGGCGGGGCCCTGCTGCTGATGGCCGCCTTCACCCCGATCGCCCTGCTCAAGCTCATCCCGCTGGCCGAGGCGGCGGTGGTCACGGCCGGCCACCAGCGGGCCGCCCTGCGCCAGGCGACCACGGGCGCGACCGCCCTCACGACCAGCTCCTCGGTGGTCTCGGGCATGATCAACACCCGCTTCCGCTCCTCCGCCGCCGGCCCGGCGGCCGGGTTCGCGGCCCCGGCGGCGGCCGCCACCGCCGGGGCGGCGGTCGTCGGGGCCGCCCGCAACCGCGCCACCTCCAGCTTCGCCGCCATGAGCGCGGCCCCCGAGGCCGAGGGCGGGGAGCCGTCGCCCCCGGCCCCGATCCGCTCCTCGGCCCGCCCGTCCCCGGCCAACTTCGGCGGCAACGGCGGCGCCTCCAGCGCCGGCACCAAGCCGCTGAAGCTGCCGGACCTCTCCGGCGAGAAGGGGTCCGATGCGTAGCCCGCTGGAGATCCGCTACCGCTTCGGCCCGCTGGAGCGCCGCGGCTGGGTCGGCTCACTCCGCCCCGGCCAGCTGGCCATCCTGGCCTCGGCCGTGTTCTTCACCATCCTGCTGGTCCAGGCCCTCAAGAGCGGCCTCGGGCTGCTGGGCGGCGTGATCCTGCTCAGCCTGGGGGCGCTGCTCACCTTCGTGCCCCTCTATGGACGGCCCCTCAACGAGTGGGTCCCCGTGATCGGAGTCTTCATGGTCCGCAAGGCGACCGGACGCAGCCGCTTCCGCTCGCGCGCCCCCGAGGCCGGCACCCGGTTCGCCGGCGGTGACGAGCCCGTCAGCCTCCCCCCCTCGATCGGCAAGGTCGAGCTGCTCGCCTTCCCCTTCCGCGGGGTCGAGCTGGGCGTGCTCGCCGACCGGCCCAACCACACCTTCTCGGCCGTCATCCAGGCCCGGGCGCGCTCCTTCGTGCTCCTCGACCCCGTCGACAAGGCCCACCGGCTGGCCGGCTGGGCCGGGGTGATCGCCGGCCTGGCCCGCGAAGGCAGCCCGATCAGCCGGGTCCAGTGGATCGAGCGCACCGCCCCCGACGACCCCGACGCCCTCAGCCGCTACCTGCGCGAGGCGATCGACCCGTCCATCGGCCTCGACGCCCTGCCCCTGCAGAGCTACCTGCGCCTCACCCACGCCGCCGCCCCGGTGACCGAGCAGCACGAGCTCTACATCGTCCTCCAGCTCAACGCCGGCAAGGCCGGCCGGGCCATCAAGCAGGCCGGCGGCAAGGACACCGGCGCCTGCATGGTCCTGGCCAGGGAGCTGGAGGTCATGGCCCGCCGCCTCGAGTCGGCCGAGGTCGAGGTCCTCCACGCCCTCGGCCCCCGCCGCCTGGCCGCCACCATCCGCCTCTCCTACGACCCCCACGCCCGGACCAACCTGGCCCGCCTGGACAGCGTCGACCCCGACCGCCAGGGGGGCGTGTCGGCCCGCAACGCCTGGCCCATGCGCGCCGAGGAGCACTGGAGCTACTACCGCACCAACGACGTCGTCCACGCCACCTACTGGATCGCCGAGTGGCCCCGCATCGACGTCGGCCCCGACTTCCTGGCCCCCCTGCTCGTCCAGACCCGCTCCCAGCGCACCGTCGCCGTCACCATGGAACCGGTCCCGCCCCTGAAGGCCATGCGCGCCGTCGGGTTCGCCAAGACCGCCGACGTCGCCGACGAGGAGCTCCGCCAGAAGCTCGGCTTCCTCGGCACGGCCAAGCGCCGCAACCAGGCCGACGCCGTCGCCCGCCGCGAGCAGGAGCTCGCCGACGGCCACGCCGACGTCCGCTTCTCCGGCTACATCACCGTCACCGCCGACAGCCCCGAAGCCCTCGCCGAAGCCTGCGGCGAGGTCGAGCACGCCGCCGGCCAGTCCCGCCTGGAGCTCCAGCGCTGCGACGGCGAACAGGAACTTTGTTTTTCTTACACATTGCCAATGGGCCGCGGTCTAAAATGAGTGCTCCTGTGACGTGGAGGCGCTCAATGTGCACATCGCTCGATTGCGAGATCGCACCGGGCAAATGTCACTGCGGATGTGGTCAGCCCGCCCCTCTCGCCAAGAAGACAGCCACGAAGTACGGTCACGTCAAAGGTGAGCCGGTCCGCTACATCAATGGCCATTACCAGCGATCCACTCGGCTGTCCTCGGTAGATTATGTCGTCGACGAGGCGACCGGTTGCTGGCTCTGGCAACGCTACGTCACGCCCAGTGGGTATGGTCATCTGCGCGAGGGTGGGCGGATGCAGTACGCCCATCGCGTCTACTACGAGCGCTACCGCGGTGTGATCCCTGCTGGCCTCCAACTGGACCATCTGTGCCGCAACGCGCGTTGCGTGAACCCGGCACATCTGGAGCCGGTAACTTCTCAAGAGAACACTCTACGAGGAGACACGATCGCCGCGCGGCGAAAGGCCCAGACCCACTGCATCAACGGTCACGCGTTCGATCCGGTCAACACGATCCCTCGAGGGCGGAACCGGGCGTGCCGGGAGTGTCAGCGCAAGGCGGTTCGGGAATCACAGCGACGTCGGCGAGCGAAGCTGGCTGAAGCTGGCATCGCCTATCCTAGGAAGCTCATTGAGGACTTCCCGCCAATCGACTACTGGGTCGATCCGACGTCGGGCTGTTGGGTCTGGCAACGACACCTGGGCATCGAGGGTTACGCGCTCAAGCGGCGGGACGGCACGAAGATCCCTGCGCATCGCTACTACTATGAGCTGTACCGAGGACCGGTTCCCACCGGCCTCATGATGGATCACCTCTGTCGTAATCGTGCATGCGTCAACCCGTACCACCTGCAGCCGGTTACGGCGAAGGAGAACGCCGCGCGGCGTGACCGCGCCAAGAAGCGAGGGTTGAGGGTGCTGCGATGAGAACGAAGCCTCGTCGACCCGCCCACCGTGTGACCACGGCGCACCTTCAAGCCGCCTACCCGTTCATCTCCGAGGGCGGGTTGGGTAGCGAAGGCGTATATATCGGGCGAGATGTTTTTGGCGGCTCATTCTGCTACGACGCGTGGTCGCTCTATGGAAAAGAGATTACCGGTCCGAACATGCTGGTGATCGGCCAAATTGGTTATGCAAAGAGTTCGCTTGTCAAGACCTTCTTATGGCGGCAGATGCTGTTCGGCCGAACCGCCTGGGTGATCGACCCGAAGGGGGAGTACGACGCGCTGGCGGCGATGTGCGGGGTGGAGCCGATCCGGTTCGCGAGTGGGGGGAATCTGCGGCTGAACCCGTTGGATCCGATGATCGGGGGGGATGCGCAGCTGGCGCTGCTGCGGTCGATCTCGGGGGTCATGCTGGGGCGCAACCTGAGGCCGGAGGAGGATGCCTGCCTTGAGCGGGCCCATGACGAGGCGGTGGTGGAGGCGGCGCGGCGGAACAGCCAGCCGATCATCCCGCAGGTGGTGACGCGGTTGCTGGAGCCGTCGGACGCGACCGCGCACGAGCTGCGGACGTCGACGGCGCGGCTGGCCGAGGACGGGCGGCAGCTGGCGCTGTCGTTGCGGCGGATGGGGGCCGGGGACCTGCGGGGGATGTTCGACGGGCCGACCTCGCCGGGGCTGGATTTGTCGGGGCGGCTGGTGGTGTTCAACCTGCGGGAGGTCAAGGACGAGGCGCGGCCGATCCTGATGGCCTGCACGGCGGCGTGGCTGCAGGGGTCGTGGGCGCGCAACGACGGGGTGCGGCGGATCGTCGTGCTGGACGAGGCGTGGGTGGTGCTGCGGCACCTGGCGATCGCCCGGTGGCTGCGGGAGAGCTGGAAGCTGGCCCGCCAGTACGGGGTGCAGAACATCGCCGTGATGCACCGGCTGTCGGACCTGACGGCGGCCGGGGACTCGGGCAGCGAGCAGGTGCAGCTGGCCAAGGGGCTGCTGGAGGACTCCGAGACCCGGGTCATCTACCGGCAGTCGCCCGGCGAGGTGGAGCAGGCCCGGGAGCTGCTGGGGCTGACCCAGACCGAGATCGAGCAGATCCCGATGCTGGAGCGGGGCGAGGCGCTGTGGCGGGTGGGGCGGCGCTCGTTCATCGTCCAGCACCGCATCGACCCGATGCTGGAGAAGGAGATCGTCGACACCGACGCCAACATGGGCGCCCGGTCGGCACCGTGGGCCACCTCCGAGGCCGACGAGGCCGTCGACTCGGCGTCATGAGCCTGCGGCCGGCGGTCCGGCGCGAGGGGCCACTCGACCAGGTCCTGCTGATGATCATCGTGGTCCTGCTCGGGTCGACCTTCATGCTGTGGCTGACCGGGCAGGTCGCCGGGTTCATCAACTCCGGCATCTGGCCGCAGGTGTCGCTGCCGGAGATGGGGCGGGTGATGACCAGGGTGCTGCGGCACCCGCTCGACCCGGCCGCCGCCTGGCCGGCCGACGCCCGCAAGCTCATGCCCGGCCCGGTGCTGTTCTGGGCGACCTTCCTGATCCTGCTGGCCGTCCTGGCCGCCGCCTGGGTGTACCTGTCGTCGGCGCTGCGGTCGGCCCGCCGGCGCATGGGCCGGGCCATCGTGGTCGAGCGCACCACCGCCCCGGCCGACCAGGTCAGCCCGGCCGGCTGGGCCCGCCCGCAGCTGTTCCGGGAGCTGTACGTGCGGGCGCCGACGACCTGGCGGGTCATCCTTGGCCGGGTCAACGGGCGCCTGGTCGCGGCCGAGCCGCTGCAGTCGGTGATCGCCCTCGGCCCGACCCAGAGCCAGAAGACCAGCGGCCTGGCCATCCCGGCCATCCTGGAGTGGGACGGGCCGGTGCTGGCCGCCTGCGTCAAGCCCGACCTGATCCGCTCCACCATCGGCCGGCGCTGGCAGAAGGGCGAGGTGTTCCTCTACGACCCGGCCGGGGCCACCGGGATGGAGGCCAACACCTGGTCGCCTCTGCCCCGCTGCGAGACCTGGGAGGGCGCCTACCAGATGGCCCTGTCCCTGGTGAACGCCAGCCGCCTGGGCAGCCGGGCCGACCGGGAGGGGGAGCCGGTCCCCGGGGCCACCACCAACCTGTTGGCCACCATGCTGCTGGCCGCGGCCATCTCCGACCGGTCCATGAGCGACGTGCTCCGCTGGGGCCAGCGCCAGGACCGGGGCGAGATCACCGCCGCCATCCACGTGGCCAACGAGCCCGCGGCCCTTGACGCCTTCGAGTCGATCTGGGGCCTTGGCGAGCAGCGCCGCAGCCAGGTCTACGCCCAGGTGCTGGGCGTGATCGCCGCCTACTCCGACCCGACGGTCAAGGAGGCGTCGGCGGGGACCCGGTTCACCGCCGAGCGCCTGCTCGACGGGGTGGCCAACACCGCCTATGTGAGCCTGCCCGCGCACGAGCAGCGGCGCCTGGGCCCGCTCACCGTCGCCCTCATCCAGGACGTCATCGACCTGGCCTTCGAGCGCTCCCGCAACCGGGACGCGCCGATCGACCCGGCCCTGCTGGTCGTCCTCGACGACGCCGCCAGCTCGGCCGCCCTCCCGCAGCTGGACATGTACGCGGCCAACGCCGGGCGCCACGGGGTCCAGCTGGTCACCACCTTCCGGGAGCTGTCGCAGATGCGGGCCCGCTACGACGAGCGGGCCGAGGCGGTGTTCGCCAACCACCGGGCCAAGGTGATCCTGAGCGGCGTCACCGACGCCGAGACCCTGGCCCTGCTGTCGCACCTGCTGGGGGACGAGACGATCCGCCACCTGGCCACCCCGGCCGCCCTGGCCAAGGCGGCCAAGGACCGTGGCGATGGCGAGCCGGCCCGCACCCCCCGCAACCGCGCCGGGGCCTCCCCGGCCGAGACCCTGGGCTGGATCTCCCCGGGACACGGGGTGCTCCTCTACGGCCACCTGCCCCCGGCCCCGATCACCCTGCGTCCCTGGTTCCGCGACCGCCAGCTCCAGGCGATGGTCGACCCGGCCGCGGCCGGCGCCGCCCGCCGCCGGACCGTCCGGCGCTAGTCGATCGGCTCTGCCGGTCGAAGTCTGTTGATCGTCGGCCGAAGGCCGACACCGAGCCGTCGTGGGGTCACAGCCGGGCGGTGAGCTCCAGGGCCCGGTCGGCCAGCTGGACGACCACCTCTGCGAACCCGCGCCAGGTGTCGTCGCCCTCGCCGTAGGCTCCGTTGGCGTGGCGGGCGACCACGCCTT
>DASUPQ010000520.1 GCA_036280995.1 Actinomycetota bacterium
GCAGAGACCGCCCGATCCACGATTCCCACGGTGGCCGCCGGCACGGCTCGCGAGACCACGGCGACCTTGCGTGCCACCCAAGGCTCGCACTCCAGGGCTGCGACGCGGGCCCAGGTCCTGGGCAGCCGGTGCTGCAGGTCGAGGGTGTCGGCGAGCAGGGCGCGGGTGGTCACGGTGTGGGTGTCGCGGGCCATGGCCAGCTCGGGCAGGGAGTACTCCCGGACCGGCGGCGTACCCTCGCCGCCCGGGCTGGTCATCGGGTCGCGGTCGTCGCGAGGGTGGCCGTGCAGGACCGCCCAGTGGGCGGCGATCCGCATCTCCTCCACCTCGGCCGCGCGTCGCGCGCGCACCCCGCCACGCGCCGCGGCGAGGGTCGCGCGCGCGTCGAGCCCGTCGACGTCGGCGGGTGCCGGCGCGGGCTCGAGGGCGGCTGCTGTCATGGTCGAACTCTAATCGAACAGGTGTTCGATCACAAGGGGTGTGTGGATGATGTGGGTGGTCGCGGCTGGTGTTCGTGTCATGGAAGAGCCCTCTCGTACGACTCGACCTCGAGGACTTCGCCGACTTGGACTGCGGCGCCACGCTGGCGGCGCACCTTGGGTCCGGTCTGTCGCGCACTTACATCCGGCGGCCCGTGGCCCGTGAGATGCTCCGGAAGTGTCGAGCGACCCCCGTTGGGTGACGGAGCGCCTGCAGATCCGCGGGAAGGCGGTTCATTGCCGGCGAAGCACGGGCGGGATCGGGGTGCCCATCGTCCATGTCCACGGATTCGCGATCTCGGGCGAGTACCTCATGCCCACCGCCCGGCCGCTGGCCAGCCGGTGGGTCAACGTGGTCCCGGACCTTCCAGGCTACGGGCGCAGTGAGCGCCACGACCGCGTCCTGGACATTCCCGCCTTGGCCGAGGCCCTGCTGGATGTACTCGATGCTCTCGACATCGACAAGGCCGTCCTCCTCGGGAACTCCATGGGCTGTCCGATCGGCCTCGAAGTGGCACACGCGGCGCCCGACCGGGTGCACCGGCTCGTCCTCGTCTCGCCCGCAGGGGGCGTTCACAACCAGCCCCTGGTTCGTGCGCTCGGCCAGCTGGCGAGGGACGGGCTTCGTGAGAGCCCGAGGATGATCCCCGTCGCGTTGCCGGACTACATGAGGTTCGGCCCGCTGAACGGGCTGCGCCTCTTCCGCGAGCTGACCCTCTTCCCCTCGCTCGAGCGCCTGACGCACACCCCCGTGCCGACCCTGGCCGTCCTGGGTGGCCGCGACCCCCTCCTTCCGTCACCGGCCCGGGTCCGCGAGGTCGCTCGACTAGCTCCGGAGCACCTGGAGGTGGTGCTCGTCGAGAAGGCCGCGCACGCGGTCAACTTCAGCCACCCCGAGGAACTGGCGGGCGCGATCGAGCTGTGGCTGGACGATGGGCTGGCCGAGAGCGTCGGCCTCCCGGACGGAGTGCGCTTGCTCAGCCTGGGTGGTCGCGATGCCGGCTGACCACCTCACAGGATGACGCGATCACCGTGCGAGCTCGATCTCAGCCGGCAGAATCTCTCGCCCACGTAGGTCGTCGCCGGCCAGCTCGGATCGGACGCGCGCGTCGAAGTAGAGGTAGGCCATCGTGAGCCCGACGTACGGCATCAGCACGGCGTAGGTGACACCAGCCACGATGTTGGCTACCGGGAAGGGGGCGCCAGTGACCAGGATCAGGATCGTGCCGAGCAAGGGCCCGACAGCCCCGGCCAGCACGATCGAGGTCGCCAGCAGGACCGCAGTCTTGATGATCTGGCGTCGGACCAGTGCGGCGCTGCGGCGGAGCGACTCGATCGCGGCTGTCCCTTCGAACGCGATCACGGGCACGTAGAGGGCTAGCAGGACGACCAGCACGACCGCAACGGGTGACAAGACGACGGTCAGGCTGAGGAGCCCCAGGACGACCGAGGCGGTCAGAAACGCCCCCAGCAGAGGTCGCCACCGAGTCAGGGCCAAGCGGTAGGCGCGCCGCACGTCGACTTCGGCATCGCGGTCGAGCTCGCCGAGCGCCTGGGTAGTGGCCGCCAGAACCAGCAGGATGCTCGTCGCGAGCAGGACGACCCCCACCACCACAGCCAGCGTGACCCGGACCCCGCCGCCCTCGCCGCCACGGGAGACGGCCGCGACGTCGGGTGCTGTCAGGATCAGGCTTTGCAGTCCGGCCACGACCAGGGAGACCGGGATGGTGAGGAGCCCGATTCCGATGAAGACCCGCCACCGCGACGCGTACATGCTCCCGGCCGCCCGGATCACCTGCCCGCCCGACCTTCGGCGTGCGGCGCGCAGGGGCGCGACAGGTGTCCAGGTCGTGCGGCGCAGGAGGTAGATCACCAGCAGGGCGGTCACTGCCAGGACCAGGAGCAGCCGGACCGGATGGTCTGCCAGCTTGCGGACCACCTCTGACCCACTCGACACGGTGCCGCAGAAGAAGTCCGTGGCGGAAGTGCCCAAGAGCCCGCCGCCCGGTACGGCGTAGCTGAGGTCGCGGCCCTTCTGTGCCTGGTACGTGATCGGGTGGGTCCAGCTGTCCTTGGTGTTCGGGCCTGTAGGTCCGTTGTAGAACGATGCTTCGCGTTGGCCCCACCGCCCCTGGTAGGCGATCCAGGGGAAGGCCGCGACAGCGGCCGTCGGATCGGCGGGGATGACGGCGATGGTGGGGCGCACGTCGTCGCTCGGGCCGCGGGTGTCGTCGCAGCCGAAGCCCTGCTCAGCGGACGTGCCGAGGTACAACGCGGAGTCGTAGAAGTTGGCGTGCGAGCCGGCGGCCGGGAACACGACGGGATGACTGCCCTCGACGATCTGAAGCTTCGGGTCGTCCCAGACGGCGACCTCGAGGCCCTCGTGCTGGCTGTAGCCGACCTCGAGCGGTGTCTGATCGAGCGCCTGCGCGGCTTCGGAGGCAGCAAAGACGAGCTGGATCATCTCCCAGTCGCCCTCGTGCTTGTTGGTGTAGTCGTTGAACGGGTAGAAGAACCAGTACTGGAGGGCCAACCGGTCGTCGCGACCGACCTCCGTAGCCACGTGGGCGTACGCCGTGGGCGCGGTGCCCACGGCAGTTGTCCGGGCCCACGTCTCGTAGTCGCACCCTGCCTCGAGCGGGTTTCCAGGGAAGTCCAGGTGGTAGCCGAAGAGCCCCTCGCCGAGGTCCTCGGCCGTCGGGCCGATCTGGACAGCCGTGTCTCCCTCCCAGGGCCCGCGCAGGGCCACGCTGCGGTCGCCGAGGACGGTGTCGACGTCGCTGGGTCGGTAGGGCTCACCGGGCCCGCACTCGACGTCCTGGTGCACCAGCCGAACCACAGGAGCGAAGCGCTCAGCCAGTGCGCGCTCGGCGTCGCTGGCACTCGGGGAGGCGTGGCCTGCGCCGGCTGCGTCGGCTGGGCCAGCGGTGATGCCTGCCGGCAACAGGACCGCGACGGCGATCAAGC
>DASUPQ010000521.1 GCA_036280995.1 Actinomycetota bacterium
CCAGCTCGGCCACGCCCCGCCCGGCCGCCCGCCCGCCGGCGGCGTCGGCGTCGAAGGCGAGCACGATCCTGCCCGTGAAGCGGCCCAGCAGCTTGAAGTGCTCGGCCCGCAGGGCGGTGCCGCAGGTGGCCACGGCCTGGGCGACCCCGGCCTGGTGGCAGGCGACGACGTCGGTGTAGCCCTCGACCACGACCGCGAAGCCGGCCTTGACGATCTCCGACTTGGCCCAGTTGAGGGCGTACAGGGCCCGGCCCTTGTGCCAGATCGGGGTCTCGGCGGTGTTGACGTACTTGGGCCCGCGGCCCTCGTCGACGTCCAGCAGACGCCCCCCGAAGGCGACCGGGTCGCCGGCCACGTCGAAGATCGGGAACAGCACCCGGGCGTGGAAGGCGTCGCGCAGCCCCCGGCTGCCGGTCCGGGCCAGCCCGGCCTCGGTCAGCTCCTCGGGCCGGAACCCCGTGCCCCGGAGGTGCCCGACCAGCGCGTCCCACCCCCGCCCGGGCGCCCACCCGAGCCGGAAGCGCTCGGCCACCGCCCGGTCGACCCCCCGCGACGACAGGTACGCCCTGGCCGCCCGCCCGTCGGGCGACTCGACCAGCGCCCGGTGGTAGAACGCCACCGCCTCGGCATGGGCCGCGACCAGCCGGCTCTTGCGCCCCATGCTGCCCCGCTCCCCCGCCGCCCGGCCCTCGTACCGCACCTCGATCCCGGCCCGGTGGGCGAGCCGCTCCACCGCCTCGGTGAACGACAGCGTCTCCTGCTTCATCAGGAAGTCGATCGCGTCCCCGCCTTGAGAGCAGCCAAAGCAGTTGCCGGTCAGGATGTTGTCCTCGAGCACGAACGCGTGGCCCTGCTCCACGACGGCGCAGTAGACCTCCTCGACCCGATCGGTGGGCTCGACCGACCGTACGACCCAGCCCCGCCGAGCGAAGGCCTTGGGCGAGGAGGAGAAGCGGATCCGGTGCTGATCGAGGAGAAAGAACTCCTCGGTCAGGTCCTCGTTGACGAAGTGGATCCGGAAGAGCGAGCTGGGCTCCCTCCCGGGAAAGCCTTCGCGAACCTGCTCGGTGACGCCGTAGGTGCCGATGCCCAGGCGCGTGCAGACTGCTCGAACGTATTCGAGAGTCTCCCTGCTCGCGCAGTGGAGCATGACCGTGCCGTCCTTGGCGACATGGCCGTCGGCGGCGACGTAGCCCGCCAACCAGCCGTAGAGGTAGGAGACCGACTCATCGAGCGGTGGCAGCTGCTTGAAGAACCGTGGCAGGTCATATACCCGCAGATGCGGACCACGTTGAGTCACCCGACTGTGCGGGAACCACTTGAGGAGCGGCGCGTCCTTGATCGGGTCAAGCTCCGCCCTGCTGCCTGAGTCCAGAAAAGAGCCGTCGCCGTACGTGATGCCGTGTGCGATCCCGAACGCGGAGGGCGTCACTCTCTTGACCAGAGTCTTCGGGAACTTCGGCACCAGCCGCTGTCCAGGCCGGAGCTCGCGCGTGACGACCTCCCGGTCGGAAAGACGGCTGGCGCGGCCGACGAACCACCGGTGCTCCGCTGTCGCGAACAGCTCTTTGACCTGCCCGTTTCGGCTGACCACGAGCCGCATCAGCGGCTGGACGCCGAACGAGTGGAACGGGGCCTCGACCCAATCGCCGGTACGGGCCAGGATGCGGTGGGTGCCGCCGGCCAGCTCGCGGATCGGCCGCACGCCCTCCCAGGTCAGCACCCGGGTCTCCCCGGCCAGGCAGTGCCAGAGCCCGCGGCTGGAGTCGACCGTGAACGAGGGGGTCTTCTCCTGGTGGAAGGGGCAGAGGCCCTTCATGCGGGTGCCGCCGCCGGGGCGGAGGGTCACGTACTCGCCGACCAGGGCGACGACGTCGGTCGCCTCGCGGAGCTCGGCGATCGACTCGTCACGGATGCGGCCGGCCACGGCGGACTTCACCTCGACGCATGACGGAAGGACCTACGCTGCCCAAGGGGAAGGACCCGTCGGGTCACCCGGGCATTGTACGCACGACCCCCGACGGTGGCTCAGCGGTCGCGGCGGCGGGCGGAGGACACCCCCGCCGCCCCGGGCGAAGAACCCCTAGGCCGCCTCGGGGGCGAACGCCGCCTTCCAGGCGGCCAGGGCGTAGCGGTCGGTCATGCCGGCGATGGCGTCGACGGCCTGCTGGGCGACCGGGTCGGTGGCCAGGCTGGCCCCCATGGGCATGGTGTCGGGGTGCTCCAGGTAGTGGCCGTAGAGGTCGGTGAGCAGGCGGGTCGCCCGCTCGGTCTGGCGCTCGGCCTCGGGGCGCAGGTAGACGTGCTCGAACATGAACGAGCGCATGACCGACATGGCCTCGGCGCAGGCGTCGCCCTGGACGACCCGGGGCTCCCCCCGGGAGTGGCGGATCACGTCCTCGACCAGCACCCCGATCATGTCGGCGGGCTGCTC
>DASUPQ010000522.1 GCA_036280995.1 Actinomycetota bacterium
ACCACCTTCCGCCGATTGTCGGGCAGCTGAAGCTTGCGGCGCTCGTCTACGGCTGGTTTGACGGCTTAACAGTCGGCTCGTCGGGCTGAGGGTGGCGCATCCACCACTCAGTGAACTCGGTGCAGCGACCCTCGGCGTCTAGGCGGATGACCCACAGGTTGCTGTAGGTGTGGCCCTCACTGGGATAGGCGACCTCACCCTGAATGACGGCGACCTCGGAGGTAATAGCGAGCGGGTGCCAGGTGAACTGGGCCTGGCCAGGCTCGTCCTTGCGGTCCAGCCACTGGCGCACGATCTCGTCGCGCCCCTCCCAGGGAGGACCGTAGGGCTCGGTGTAATAGACCGCGTCCGGGGTGAAGAGCGCGCGGATGTCGGCTGGGTCGTTGGAGTTCCACGCTCGGACATAGCCGTCGATCCAAGCCTGCACATGCCTAGCCTGCGCATCGTCCATCCCGAACCCGCCTCGCCATTCGGGAACCAGGCTCCCACTCTACTGCGGCGACAGCGCTCCGCTGGAGCGGTCCAGACCGGATGGCCATCATGGCGGTGCGGCAGCCTCCCGGCAGAACTGGGCGTGCATCCGGCCGATCACCTCCACCTGCTTGGGGGAACCTATGGCGGGTGACCTGCCGGGCTGGACGCAGGGCAGCAGCGTCCAGGCACCGACCGGAACTCGGGCCGGCCTAGGGAACCGACCCCCAAGCCCTCAGGGTGCTCGGATTGCGTTCCGTCAACAAGACCCGTCGAGGCAGTGACCCAACCGTCATGTCGCCTAGTGTGACCCTGCCTCGCCCCCTGGCCAGATCCCGGCGCTGCTCGATGGGCTGCGCCGGCACCCCAGACGCTGGGATGGCGGTCGGTCATGGCGTAGGCTGCCATCGCGAGGTCAGCAGGGATGTGGGTCCAATCGCGGCCACGGAGGAGGGCCGATGGAACCGACCCCACCAGAACTCGGCGTGGCCACCGGCTCACCGCACGAGCTGATCGTCGAGGGCCGCGAGGAGCTGCTGTACCTGCTGGGAGAGGCGGCCGAGGTCGAGCACGCCGTCTGCTGCACCTACCTGTACGCGGCATTCACCCTCCGGACCGAACCCGGAGAGGGACTCACGGCCGCGCAGCTGCCGGTCGTGGCGGATTGGAAGCGAGCGATCAACGAGATCGCCCTGCAGGAGATGAGCCACCTCGCCTTGGTCAATAACCTGCTCGCAGCCCTCGGGGGGGCGCCTCGGCTCGGCCGCCACAACCTTCCCCAGCGCTCCCCCTACGCGCCCGAGATCCGGCTGACCCTGGCCCCGTTCAGCGAACAGACGCTGCAGCGGTTCCTCTACATCGAGCGGCCGGAAGGGATGGACATCTCGTCGATGGCCGGCGAGCTGGACCACGACCGGCCGGCCCCGCCGGTGCCGACCGGGCCGCTGGTGCTGCCGGCGCCACAGGCCTTTTCCAGCGTCGGGCAGCTGTACCACGGGATCGAGCGAGGGCTGCGCGGCCTGGTCGACCGCTACGGCGAGGGGCAGGTCTTTGTCGGCTCGCCGAACGCGCAGGCGTCCAGGCGGTGCTTCCGCGTTCCCGAGCGTATGCCAGAGCTGGTCCCCGTCACCGGGCTGGCCTCGGCGGCCCAGGCGATCCAGACGATCGTCCTGGAGGGCGAGGGCTGCCGGGGGGACTGGCAGGGGGCGCACTTCGGCCGGTTCCTCACCATGCTGGAGGCCTACCGGGCGATGAAGGCCGCCGACCCGTCTTTCTCCCCCGCCCGCCCGTCGGTGACCAACCCGTATGTGCGGGTGCCGCGGGACCTGCTCGGTCTGTTCTCGGCCACCGGGCCGGCCGCCCCCGACGACCCCAGGGGGGTCCACCTCATCGAGGATTCATATACCGCTGCGGTCAGCGACCTGTTCAACGCCTGCTATGCGGCGATGCTGCAGCTGCTGTACCGCTTCTTCCAACACACCGAGGAGACCGACGCCGAGCTGAGCATGCTCGGAGAGACCGCGGTGGGGATGATGCGCCAGGTCATCCGGCCGCTAGGGGAGCTACTGACCAGGCTCCCGGTTGGGCCAGATACTCCCGGGATGACCGCCGGGCCGAGCTTCATGCTCACCAGCGCGACCCCGGTGACCCCGCACAAGCCGGCGGCCTGGCTCATCCTTGGCGAACGGCTGCGGGAGCTGGCCGAGGTGTGCGGCGGCCTGACCGCGGGCGCGCCGGAGGTGCTGACTGGGGTCCGCCAGCGGCTGGCGGCGTTCGCGGCGCCGCTGGGGCCACCTGGTGCCGCCGACCAGGAGCCGCAAGCGGCCGTCCCGGTCCCAGCGGTCTCTCCACCCGCGAGTGACGCCACCGCCGTCCCGAGCTTCGAGCGGGACATCCGGCCGCTGTTCACCGAGCGGGACCGGGCCGCCATGCGCTGGGCATTCGACCTGGGAGAGGTTGCGTCAGTGCGGGAGCACGCCGATGCCATCCTGGAACAGGTCGCCGCCGGCCGCATGCCGTGTGACGCCGCCTGGCCCCCCGAGTCGGTCGCGCTGTTCCGCCGATGGGTACAGGCCGGCAGCCCAGACTAGAAGCCGGGTTATTCCTTAAGGACGGCCATGCAGGGATGCGTTCTGAGACCGCTCTGCCATACGACGCACGGAACCGATCGCGATCGGAGGTGACCACCGAGAAGTGTTCCCGCAGGTAAACCCTAGTGTTGTGGGCCTGGCTGGACTTGAACCAGCGGCCTCATCCTTGTCAGAGATCGACGGTCGAGCGCTGTGCTATCCCGCATCCGCGCAGGTCGCGCCGATCCGTAAGTGTCACAAGGATGGGGTGAACCGACGGTCTTCCTGCTTTGCTGCTTCTAGCCCACGAGACACCACAGAAGGGTGATTGGCCTCGGCGGACTGGAAGCGGACTGGAAGTGGAGTACCCCCGTTTCGTGGGCGTAGAAGGCCACCAGGAGGATTGGTATCTGGTCACGCGGCAGGTGGGTCGAGCCGCAGTCGTCCGCCTGAGCGCTGGTCCAGTGCCTGTTGGAGCGTCTGCCGGGTGGTGTAGTGAAGGATGGGCGCCGAGTCGCCAGTGACCTCGGCCCGGTTGGCCACCGGCACGGATGCCTGGGTGGTGACGCAGCCGCCCGGGAACTGGTCGAAGTGGATGGCCTCGAAGCGGGATGTCTGGCGGTCGATCCGCTCATAGCGCCGTGCCTGGGGCTGGTTGGAGCCCACCTGGACGGCCCCCTGGATGGCACAGCTGGCCGTCAGCCGGATAATCAGCACGCTGGTGCCGGCCCGGTCGTGGTTCAGGGAGATGACCGACCGGCCGTCGTTGACCGTCACCGGCCCGAGCGACCAGCCGGCCGT
>DASUPQ010000523.1 GCA_036280995.1 Actinomycetota bacterium
TTCCACGCCCACCGCCCCGACAACGACTCGACCTAGCGCCCCTGTGGGGGGTGTGCCCGCAAATCCCTGCCACTCACAACTGGGCGCTGAGGATCACCGCGGCGCGCAACGCAAGCACACCGATCAGGACCAGCCCGGGCGCGCTCACCGACGCGAGCAGCGGCTGGGCGACCACGGCCCCGTCGGCGGTGACGGCGAGCCGGGCGGTGACGAGCCCGCGAAGCCCGGGCACCATCCCCGCGAACGCCACCAGCCACAGCAGGATCCAGGGGAAGCCGAAGGCGTCGTCCAGCGCGCCGTGCGGGATGAGGGTGAGCACGAAGACCACCACCAGCGCGAGCTCGAGGAGCGTGAACAGGCGCTCGGAGAGCTCCAGCATGCCCGCGCTGGCCCGCGCGTCCGCCCGGTAGCGGACGAGCAGGAGAAGCAGCGCCGCCGAGCCGGCGAGTCCGGAGGCGAGGAAGAGCCCGCCGAGCGCCCACGTGTCGCTCCACACCGGCTGGTTGGAGACGGCCAGGAGCACGCCGGTGTAGCCGGCGATGAACAGGCCCAGGACCGCCCCGACGGTGATCCACAACCTGCCCGGCGTACCGTCCAGCAGCCGCACCGCCCGGTTGGCAGGTGAGCCGCGGATCTTCCGGTCCCGCACCAGCACCTCGAGAAACGACACCGTCGCGAAGAGACCGAAGGCCACCAGCGCCCACGAGCCGACCGACATCGGCGACCCGGACTTGAAGTTGAAGCCCTCCGAGCCCGGCGTGGTGTTCCACAGCATGTGCCAGAAGCGCAGCGGCTGGGTGAGGTCCAGCGTCAGCAGGATCGGGCAGGGCAGGAAGGTCAGGAAGGCGGCGTAGTAGCCGACCCGTGCCGCCGGCTCGTCGGAGCGCTCGCCCCACAGGCGGAGCAGCGTGGCGATGAAATAGGAGCCGCCGGCCAGGCCGGCCAGGAAGAAGTAGGGCACGATGTACCAGGTCCAGTCCGGCGAGCGGACGAAGTGCTGGGCCTGGGCCAGAAGGATCATCGCGCTCCCGCCTCGGCCGTTGGCGGCGTCTCGTCGGGCGCTGGCTCCTGGGGCGATACCTGTCGTCGGCGCAGGGCGATCAACCCGCCGAGCACGCCCAGCACCGCGGTGACCGCCGTGGTGAGCCAGCCGCCGGCGTTGTTGCGGCCCGGGAGCGTCGCGTTGGCCGCGTTGGGCAACCGGTAGGCCTCCGGCTTGTCCATGAGCAGGAAGAACGCGTTGAGCCCGCCGTAGACCTCCTGGTCTCGCCCGTACAGGTTCGCCTCGACGACGCCCTGCGAGTGGAGGTCGGCCAGGCGCTTGTCGGCCCGCTGCTGCAGCTCGTCGAGGGGGCCGAACTGGATCGACTGGGTCGGGCAGGCCTTGGCGCAGGCCGGCTCCATCCCGCCCTGGAGCCGGTCGTAGCACAGCGTGCACTTGCGCGCGACGTGCGCCTCCTCGTCCATGCCGATCACGCTGTACGGGCACGCCGAGATGCAGTTGCGGCAGCCGTTGCAGACGTCCGGCTGGATGAAGACGGTGTCGAACTCGGTGCGGATGATCGCCCCGGTCGGGCAGACGTCCATGCAGCTCGCATGCTGGCAGTGCTTGCAGACGTCGGACATCATCAGCCAGGCCTTGCCCTGGCCGGTACCCAGCGTCACGTCGGGCACGTTGTCGATCATCTGCACGTAGCGCCAGTTCTGCGAGTCCAGCTGCCCGGTGTTGTCGTAGCCGTCGATGAACGACGGCTCATGGCCCGAGAGCATGTTCCACTGCTTGCAGGCCACCTCGCAGGCCTTGCAGCCGATGCAGACGCTGGTGTCGGTGAAGAACCCGTAGGCCTGGCCAGGCACGATCTCGGCCATCTCAGAACCCCATCAGGTTGGGCGTGATCTTGGAAAGGCCCAGCTCGGCCGCGTGGAGGTCCAGCGGCAGCGCCGCCAGCTCGTCCACCTCGGGCACGGCTCGGGCGTCGCGGCCCAGGTCGACGTCGATCAGGTAGCGCTTGCAGCTGTGACAGCCCTCGATGCGCACGTGTGGGAACATCGGGCCGTCGGGCGGCGCGGGAGCCGCGGGATCGCCGCGCCCCACCACGGGCCGCTCGCTCCGCTCGGCGTAGACGGTGCGCTGGGCGGTCCTGGTCTCCCCGCACGAGGCGCAGGCGCTGCCGGAATACCTCCAGGTCGCCCCGCAGCGGGCGCAGGCCAGGTGCCGGTGCTCGCTCACCAGCCCGTCGTCGGAGTGGGCGCGGTAGCTGAGCTGCGGCGGTCCGCCGCAGCGCGGACAGTGCCGGCCGCCCCTGGGCGACGGGTCCCGGGCGCAGGCGGCGTCGGCGTCGAGCGCTTGCAGCGGCCCCCGCAGGGTGGCGCGGGCCAGGTAGCGCTCGACCGGCGCGAGCTCGTCGCCGGCGAGCCAGGCGGCCAGCGGCTCGGAGGTGACACCGGCTTCGAGGAGCCCACGGGTGGCGCCGGCCAGCGGTTCCGGGCCGGCCTCCGCCGTCGCCTCCACGACCCGCGGGAGCACGCGCCCGGCGGCCCAGCCGGCCAGCGCCGGAGGCTCCGGCCGCTCCCGGTGGGCGGCGTCCCATGCCTCGTCCCAGACGTCGAGCAGGGCGACGTAGAGGGCGAGCACCTCTGCCGCGAAGGGGTGGCGGGCGCGCAGGGCCTCGGCCCGTCGGCGCTGGGGCGTCCACGGACTGGTCGCGGTCGCGCCGAGTGCGGTCATCAGAGCTTCTCGATGTTCACGAGGAACGCCTTGAACTCGGGGGTGCGTGCGCTGGCGTCGCCGACGAACGGCGTGAGCGCGTTGGCGAGCCAGTGCTGGCCGGTCTTGATGCCGACGAAGCCCCAGTGGATGGGGATGCCGATCTGGTAGACCTTCTTGCCATCGATCTGGAGCGGGCCGAGGCGCCCGGTCACCACCGCCCGGACCTCGAGCTTGCCCCGCTTGGACGAGACCCGGACCAGGTCGCCGTTGGCGATGCCCTTCTCGCTGGCGAGCTCGGCGGGCACCTCGACGAACGCCTCCGGTTGCAGCTGGACCAGCTGCTCGACCTGCTGGGTGATGTAGTGCTCGTGCTCGGTGAGCCGGTAGCTGGTGGCCACGTACGGGTACTCGTCCCGGGTGCCGAACCGGTTGGGCCGGCCGGCCGCCTGGTCGTAGAGGAAGGCCACGGGCGTCGCCGAGACCTCGGGGTGCAGGGGGTTGTCGACCGGGGACTCGATCGGCTCGTAATGCTCGGGGAACGGCCCGTCCGCCACCGAGCTGCTGAACAGCCGCCCCGTCCCCTCCCCGGTCATGATGAACGGCAGCGGGGCCTTGGGGTCGCGCGGGTCGGCGTCGGGCGGGTAGTCGGGCACGTCGCCCACCCACTTGCCGGCGGCGGCGTCCCAGCGGATCCCCGCCCGCTCCGGATCCCACGGGCGGCCCTGGGGATCGGCCGAGGCCCGGTTGTAGAGCACGCGCCGGTTGAGCGGCCAGCTCCACCCCCAGTTGTGGTAGAAGCCCATGCCGGTCGGGTCGTTGCCCGCGGGGTCCTGGACGCCGTCCCGGCGCTTGGCCAGGTTGCCGCTCTCCGGGTAGTGCCCGGTGTAGATCCAGTCGCCGGCGGTGGTCGTGCCGTCGTCCTTGAGGTCGGCGAAGGTCTCCAGCCGCTTGCCGGTGCGCAGGTCCCGGCCGTTGATCTCCTGGGCGATCTCGTCCAGCTCGGGCTTGACCGGGTCCCGGTACGGCATGGACAGCTCCAGCAGCGGCGCCGGGTACTTCCCTCCCTGCCGGCGGTAGAGGTCGCGCACCCGCTGGAACAACTCGGCCATGATCCAGTGGTCGTGGCGGGCCTCGCCCTCGGGAGGCAGGACCTGGTCCTTCCACTGGGCCCAGCGGCCGCTGTTGGTGAACGAGCCGTCCTTCTCGATCCAGTGGGTGGCCGGCAGCATGAACACCTCGGTCTGGACCGTCGCCGGGTCGGTACCGGGCGCGCGCCAGAACTCCGAGCTGGTGGTGGCGAAGGCGTCCATGACGACCAGCCACTTGAGGTTGGACAGGGCGTGCAGCACCTGGTTGGAGTCGGGCCCGATGCTGGTCGCGGTCATCCCCGACAGCATCAGCCCCTCCATCTTGCCCTGGAGGGCCTGGTCGAAGATCGAGATCCAGGACGCGTTCCCGGCCGGCTTGGGGAGGTGGTGGAAGGCGAACTCGTTCTTCTTGGTCGCCGCGTCGCCGTACCAGGCCTTGAGCAGGCTCACCATGAACTTGCGGTAGTTGGTGCCGAAGAAGTTGATGGCCTCGGGCAGCGCCTGCTTGCTCGCGCTCTGCTCTACGTAGTCGTCCAGGTTGCGCTGGCCGGGCGCGGGGATCCGCAGGTAGCCGGGCAGGATCTCCCAGGAGATCGCGTGGTCGGTGTTGCCCTGGATGTTGGCGTGGCCCCGCTCGGCGTTCATGCCGCCCCCCGGACGCCCCATGTTGCCAAGCAGGAGCTGGAGCACCGCCCCCGAGCGGATGAGCTGCACGCCGGTGGTGTGGTGGGTGAGGCCGACGGCGTAGATGATCGTCATCACCTTGTCCGGCCGACCCATCTCGCCGACCAGCTTCGCCACCTCGAGGAACTGGTCGCGGGGGATGCCGGTGATCCGCTCGACCATCTCCGGCGTGTACCGGGAGTAGTGCTTGCGCAGGAGGTTGAAGACGGAGCGCGGGTGGTCGATGTCGACGCGGGCGAACCCGCCGGTCGGCCCAGGTCCGTGGGCGAGCGGGCGTCTCTTCGTCTCGCGCTCGGTGCGCTGCTTCGACCCAGCCGCCTCGTACGCCCAGGCCGCGGGGTCGTACGTGCGTGTCTCCGGGTCATACCCGTTGAAGAGGCCGTCCTTGAACTCGTAGCCCTCCTTGACCACCAGGGCGGCGTTGGTCGCCCAGGTCACGTACTCCTTGTGGTAGAGCTCGTTCTGGAGGACGTAGTTGATGAGCCCGCCGAAGTAGGCGACGTCCGACCCGGTCCGGATCCGCAGGTGGATGTCGGCGACGGCGGAGGTGCGGGTGAAGCGCGGGTCGGCGTGGATCATCTTGGCGCCCCGCTCCAGCTTCGCCTTCATCATCCACTGGAACCCGACCGGATGGGCCTCGGCGGGGTTGGCCCCGTTGATCAGCATGAGATCGGCGTGCCGGATGTCACGCCAGTGGTTCGTCATTGCCCCTCTACCAAACGTGGCGGCCAAACTGGTCACCGTGGGGCCGTGTCAAACCCGGGCCTGTTGCTCCATGTAGACGATGCCGATGGCCCGCAGCAGCTTGGTGGCGAAGTAGCCTTCCTCGGAGCTGAACGCGGCCCCGCCGGCGAAGGCGATGCCCTCGGTGCGGTTCACCACGTGGCCGTCGGCGTCCATGGGGACGAAGGTGCGGTCCCGCGAGGCCTTGATCCGCTGGGCCAGCTTGTCGAGCGCGTCGTCCCAGGAGATCTGCTGCCACTCGCTCGCCCCCGACGCCCGGTACATCGGGGTGGGGACGCGCCGGCGGGAGACGGCGAGCTCCAGTGCGGTCGCGCCCTTCGGGCAGAGGCGTCCCTCGTTGACCGGGCTGTCCGGGTCGCCCTCGATCTGCAGCAGCTCGACCTTACCCTCGGCGTCTTTCTTGGTGTACGCGAGGAGCGCGCACCCCACGGCACAGTACGGGCAGACGGAGCGGGAGACGGTGGCTCCCTCGATGCGCAGGAGTTGCTGCACCTGCTTGGCCTGTGCGACATCGAAGCCGAGGACCGAGGCGCCGATGCTTCCGGCGCCCACCGCGCCGGCCTTCAGGAACTGGCGCCGTGTGACCTCCATGGTCGGCCTCCCTTGGCACCATCACGTCGTGGCGTCGCTTACGTTGCTTGCGTTGCTTCGCGTGTATGCGGTTTATCGCCAGCTTCGCCGATTTTCAAACGTCCGCGACGGTACGTCAACAGGTTTGGGCGTGCCCATTCAACCCTGGGCGAGATGGAGGTCGCGGCGATCCTCCGGGTCGTTGGGATTGCGCAGGATGTCCAGCAGCCGCGGGCCGGCGGGGACCAGCAGCCCGCCGGCACCGTTCGTGACGGCGTCGGCCAGGGCCGTCCGCCAGGCCGCACGACCCTCTGGCGGCGGGGTCAGGACCCAGCGCTCGGCCGTCTCCGCCTCGTCCTGGCGCTCGAAGGTTGCCGGCTCTCCGGGCAGGCGGCGGAAGGCGGCGGAGCCGGGGGCGAGGGCGGTGAGCTCCTCGAGTCTCCCGGGCCCGGCGGCGAGCGCCAGGCGGCCGTGGCTGAGGCGCCCGATCGTGGCCAAGGTACGGCCAAGGGCCTCGGATGGGTCCTCGGAGGCCGGTGTCGCGACCAGCAGCGCTCGGGAGGTGATGGCCGCCAGCGCCGCCAGCAACGCAAGGGGATCAAGCTCCGACTCGGGTTCGGGGTCGACCCAGAGCGCATGGGCGCCAGCGGCCTCGAAGGCCGCCGCGTCGGCGAGCCATTCGCCAAGTTCGGCCGGACCCCGAGCGAGGAGGACACCGACCTTGACCGTCGTTGGGTCCGGGGGAGGAGTCACGGCTCCTGCCCCGCCTGCCTCTCCTGTCGGTGCGGTTCCCTGCATCGCTGCCTACGTCTCCCGGCCGGCGACCCGCAGGCAGCGGACCAGCTGGCCGTTACTCGGCGGTCTTCGAGGTCGAGTATCACATGCTGGAGACGGCCTTCTCGGCTGCGAGGCCGGTGATCCGGCGGACCGGGACCTCATGCCAGTGGTGGGTCGGCTTGGACCAGGGGCAATTCGGTCAGCGGCCGGACGGCGACTTCTGCTCCGGCGGGCGCGTCGGTGGCGTCGGCGGGGATGACGGCGAGGGCGTTGCCGGCGGCCATGGCCGAGAAGCTTGAGGTGCCGCGACCGACGAGCGGTTGGGCTCGCAGATGGCCGTCCTCCCACCAGATGCGGCAGTGGACCAGGTGGAGCCGGCCGGGCCGGAGCTTGATCGGCGCGGTCAGCGTGGCCGGCAGGGAGGGGCGAAGCGACGGGGGCCTGCCCTGCAGGGCGAGGACGACGGGACGGATGAGTTCCTCGAAGCTGGCCAGGGCCGCCGCTGGGTTGCCGGGCAGGCCGCACAGGGGGACCCCGGCGACCCGGCCGAACGCGAACGGGCGACCCGGGCGCAGGGCGACCTGGATCGGCACGAGGTCGATCGTGCCGCCAAGCTGCCGTACCAGGTCGCGCTCGCCGACCGAGATTCCACCGATGGTGAGGACGAGGTCGGCCGTGCTGGCCGCCGCGTGGACCGCCTCGGCCAGAGCGGCCTGGTCATCCGGCGTAATCGGGCAGACATCGGCGACCGCGCCGACTTCGGCGAGGAGCGCACCCAGCGGCGCCGAGATGGCGTCGTGGATCTGACCCGGCCCCAGCGCGGCGCCCGGTGGGCGCAGCTCATCGCCGGTGGGCACGACGCTCACGACCGGGCGTGGGTGGGCGATGAGACGGTCGCGGCCCATGGCGGCGGCCGCCGCCAGCTGGCCCGGACCCAGGATCGTGCCAGCCGACAGGACCAGCCTGCCGGCGAGGAGATCCTCACCGGCGGCTCGGACATGCCGCCCCGGCTCGACGGCCCGGTCGATGATCACCGTCCCACCGTCGACCTCCGCCATCTCGACCGGGACGACGGCGTCCGCGCCGGTTGGCATGGCGGCCCCCGTCGCGATCGCGACCGCTGCCCCGGGCGCGACCTCACCCGGAAAGGGGCGGCCGGCCAGAGCGCGCCCCAGGGCCTGTAGCCGAACGGGTGCCGATGCCGTGTCCGCCGCCCGCAGGGCGAACCCGTCCATGGCCGAACTGGCGAACCGGGGCAGGTCGGCCGGCGCGCCCAGGTCTTCAGCCAACAGCAGGCCGGACGCCTGGGTCAGCGGTACCGGCCGGGGTGGCAGCGGCCGGATGTGGTCGAGGAGCAGACGGCGCACGGCCGCTGGAGTCCAAAGGTTCTCCGACACTGGACCTCCCTGCCGGCGCCGTGACGCTGCGCGCTGCCGTCAGTCTAGGGCGAGGGTGACCCTCCCCGTCGAGCAAACGCACCCGGGGGGCTTCTGGGCCGCGCCAGCGTTGCTGATCAGGCGCTGTGTCAGGCCGGTCTGTTGTAGCGGTAGCGGTGGGCGGTGGCCAGGAAACGGCGTTCGTCGGTCTCCAGCAACAGCTTGTTGGCCAGCATCTCATCGGCAACCGGCACCGGGGAGGTCGCCTCGATGCAGTACCCCGATCCGAGGGGGTCGAGCCGCACGACGCCGCCTCGCAAGACGCGGTAGCGGTAACCGCGGGCAGTCGTGACCTCGAACCAGCCGTGTGCCTGGTACTGCCTTCGCTGGTCAGGTGACAGCCAGCCCAGCAGCAGCGCCTCGGCCCGTCGCCGCGCCTGGCGGCGACGCGCCAGCGCGGCCTTGGCCCGCCGGATCGGCTCGAGCAGGCAGCACGCCAGGCCGACGACACCGGCCATCCCGATCGCCCACCACACCGCGACGGTCACGGCGCAGGTCCTAGCCGCCAGCCAGGCGCGGAGCCATGAACAGCTCGGTGTCCTGCTCGGGATTCCAGGTCTCAAGGGTGACCTGCTCGCCCCGGCCGTCCCCGGTCTGCCGGTAGACGAGCCGACCGGCCGTCTGCGCCTCCAGGAAGACCTCCTCGATCTCCCGAACGGTCGCCGGGTCGGCGGTGTCCCAGGTGCGCGTGGTGTCGCCGTCCACATCGGCGACATGGATGGTCCCGGTCATGTGCCGCGCCTCCTCCAACGGCGCTGACGCAGGACGGTCCGGGCCACCACCCGGCGGCCGCCCGTTCGGCCCTTCGCCAGCGATCTTCCTCGCTCATTCTGGGGGAACGACCGGCCTGATGGAACAACGGAGGCTTCACGACATCAGTCATCTAGCGGAACCGGTCGATGACCGACGCCAGGGTGGTCTCGTCGCCGACGTTGCCGGCGAACACGACATAGGGGATGCCGACCACCTCGGGGGCGGCGTCAAGGGGGCGGAAGACCGACACCAGCCCGGGGAACAGCTGGCCGAGGACCCTGGCGCGGCGGATGCCGAGGCCGCGGACGGCCACGTCGTGCGAGGTGATGCCGCCCTTGGCGACCACCCAGGCGGGCCTGGCCGGAAGCGCCCCGTGGACCACCTCGGTGACGGCGGCCGACACCCGCCGCGAGATCTCCAGGCTCTCGGTGGCGTCCCGGCCGCGTCGCAGCTCGCGGCTGGTGACCAGCAGCACGTCGGAGTGATCGAGCGCCGAGACGACCAGCCGGGTGGCCTCGGCGACGTGGCCATCGCGCCGGGCGGGGTCGGCGACGGCGGCGACGTCGAGCTCGACCTCGGCCAGGCCGCCTCGGTCCCGGGCGACCGCCACCTGCCGGCTGGTCAGGCCGACGTGCGACCCGACCACGACGAGCCCGTGCCCGCCGGGACGGCCGTCGCCCCAGAGGTCCGACGCCCCCAGCGGGTCCCGCGGATCCAGCCCGGCCAGGACCTGCACGAACGACGGCCCGGTGCGGCACAGGAAGGACCGGCCGGCCGCCTCGGCCTCGAGCAGCCCACCGACGACGACCTCCAGGTCGGCGTACTCCACGGCGTTCACGACCACGAACCCACCGCCGGTCACGCCGGCCAGGACCTCAGCCACCCGCGCCGGCCCGCCCAGGCGGAGGTCGTCCAGGGTGATGCTGGTGACCTGGTCCGGCCCGATCGTGCCGCCGCTCCTCTCGGCGACGAAGTCGCGCAGGTCGGAGGCCGCATAGCCGAAGGTGGCGTCGCGGGCGAACTCGGTCTCGCCGACCGGCAGGACGTCGGTGCCCACCCGGGCCCAGTGCACGTCCCCGGCGGTGAACCTGCCGGCCTCGAAGTACGCCGGGGCCAGCAGCACGCCGTCGAAGCCTCGGCCGGTCGCCTCCCGGCGCACGGCGTCCAGCGCGCGCACCTCGGCGATGACGTGCCCGCGCAGGGTCGAGTCGCTGCGGCTGACCACGTCGATCGGCGCGTCCAGCCGGTCGGCCAGCTCGAACAGCATCCGTCCGATGCGGGTGTTCAGCTCCACCGCGTCGGCCTCAGCCAGGCTGCGGGTGTTGGTCAGGATGAAGCAGGTCGAGCCGGCCTCGGCGAGACCGGCCGCCAGCTCGTCCGGCTCGACCACGGTGACCACCTCGACGCCGTGGACCGTCTGGGACCCCGTGGGGTCGTCGTCCAGGACCGCGATCCGCCGGCCCGCGTCGGCCAGGGCCCGGCGGATCCGCCGCCGGGCGTCCGGCTCCACCCGCGCCGGGGGCAGGTTGGCCGTCGGGTCCGCCGGTGTCATCGACCTAGGAGACCTGGAGGCCGCCGTTGATGTCGTAGGTCGCGGCGGTGATATAGCCGGCATCCTCGCCGAGCAGGAAGGCCATCAGGGCGGCCACCTCGGCCACCGTGCCCACCCGGCCAACCATGCTGTCGGCGCCAAGCTCGGCCTTGCGTTCCTGGGTCAGGGTCCCGCCCATGATGTCGGTGTCGATCGGCCCCGGCGCCACGCAGTTCACCGTGATCCCGTGCGGGCTCAGCTCGCGGGCCAGGGCCCGGCTGAAGCCGATGAGCGCCGCCTTGGAGGCGCTGTAGGGCACCTTGGAGTAGGTGCCGCCGCCCCGCTGGGCCGAGACCGACGAGACGCTCACGATGCGGCCCACCCCGGCGGCCAGCATGGCGGGCACGACCCGCCTGGTCACCAGGAACGCGCCGCGCATGTTGATGTCGAAGACGCGGTCCCACTCGGCCAGGGTCAGGTCCAGGAAGTCGACCGGAGAGCTCACCCCGGCCACGTTGGCCAGGCCGATGACCGGCGGCAGGCTGGCCTCGACCTGGGCGATGGCCACCTCGACCGAGTCCGGGTCGGCGACGTCGGCGGCGACGCCGAGCGAGGCCACCGACCGGTCGCCGCCGATCTCGGCGGCTGTCCGCTTGGCCGCCTCGCCGTCGAGGTCGAGGATGGCGACCGACCAGCCGTCGCGGGCCAGCCGGTCGGCGGTGGCGCGCCCGATGCCACGCGGGGAAGCGGCCCCGGTGATGACCGCGGTGCGCTCGGCGGGGAACGGATTGACGGCGTCCATGGGCCTGCTGCCTTCCAGTCGAGGTCAGGCGACCGTCATTCTCCCGAGGATCGGACCCACCAGCCAGCGGCGAGCCGACTGGCGTCATGTGACGGCCTCCAGACGATAGACGCCACCAGCCAGCGAGAGGGCGTAGAGTTCGCCAGCGTGGTCTTCGGCAAACGACACCAGGCCAGGCAGCCGCAGGCCCAGGTCGCGGTGGCGCAGGGCCTGCCCTCGGGCGCGGGCCAGCACCCTGATGCGGCCATCGCACACGTCGCCGTAGACGTAGGCGCCCTGCAGGCCGCGCAGCTGAGTGCCCCGGTAGACGAAGCCGCCGATCACCGCACACCGGCCGTCGCTGTGGTTGTATTGGTGGGTGGGCGGTACCACCTGGGGTGGGGGGCTGCCGGTGAAGCGGCGTCGGCCCTCCAGCCGGTTCCAGCCGAAGTTGGCACCCGCGGACCGACGCAGCGAGATGGCATCGATCTCCTCGAGGATGTACTGGCCGACGTCGCCGATCCACAGGTCGCCGGTGGCCCGGTCGAACGAGAACCGCCACGGGTTGCGCAGGCCATAGGCCCAGATCTCCGGCCGGGCGCCCGGTCGGCGCACGAAGGGGTTGGTGGCGGGCACCTTGTAGCCCTTGCTGCCGCTGGGCGTGGGATCCAGGCGCAACAGCTTGCCCGACAGCACGGC
>DASUPQ010000524.1 GCA_036280995.1 Actinomycetota bacterium
TTGGGCGGCCGAGCAGCCCTCTGAATTGAGGGCTTTCGGCCCTGCTATGACGGCGGCCGCCGCGCCAGGCTCATCCCGGCCAGTGCCAACACTGAAGTCTAGGGCTTCTGGGCACCGGTGAGGGAGGTGACGGGCGATGGGGACCGTGCTGTGGATCATCGCGGCGACCCTCTGCGTGGCGCTGTGTGCCTACGGCATCACCACGGCGATCCGCCGCTCAAGGGACCGCCGCGAGCAGGGTGCCTCCGCACCGACGCGGCACTAGCCCTGCTCTGGTCGCTTCCGCCGCGTCCCCGGATGCGGCGGGAGCGAGCCCAGAGGGCTGCCGGTGGTCAGCTGTCGGCCTGACTGAGATCGGCGGCTGGCAGGGAGGGGAACAGGCTGGGGACGCTGGCCTCGGCGACCCGCCAGCGGCGCAGCTGATGCCACCCGAACGCGCCGACGCTCATGACCGTGACGACGGCGCCCACGGTGGCGCTGGCGGCCACCGGCACCCGGCCGCCACCGGCCGCGTTGGCGGCCAGGGCCACCCCCACCCCACCGATGATGCTGGTCACCACCGCCACCATGCTGGCGGCATGCGACAGCAGATGCCACCGGGAGTGCCTAGCCCCTGGGGCGGAAAGCCCCATAGCCGCCATGACACCTGTCGGGTCGTCAAAGCCGCACAACAGGAACCAGCGAGCCCCGTCCGGGTCCAGGTCCACGTAGTGGCGGCGGATGCGGTTGATCGCCCGGGCATAGAACAGGTCCTCGATGGCCGTCTGGACCAGCCGCAGGTAGGTCAGGACACCCAGCAGCACCAGCGCCGGCAGCAGCGCCAGCGCGAACAGGAAGAACGCCTGGCGGAGGTGGTCGACTTGGCCGATGAAGGCCAGCGCGACCACCGCGCTGGAGACGGTGGCAAGGTACAGCGCCGAGCGGCCGTTGCTGTCGGCGATGGTGGCCGAGCGGGCGGTCTGCAGCGTGAAGTGCTCGGTGGTCAGCGCCTGCAGCAGCTGCCGCTGGCGCTCGGGATCCTCCGAGGGGGCCTGCGGTGGGGTGGATGGCGCCGCCAGGGCAACCTGGGCTCCGGTGCCGACAGTGGCGGTCATGGTGGCTCCCTTCAAGGGTGTCAAAGCTCGGTTACACCTTCCTCAGGAGGCAGGCACCAGCGCCGACCGCGCAAGCTCGTCCAGGGCGCCGCGCACGCCCTGGGCGAACACCTCCACGTCGGGGCAGGTGGCCTGGTCGGCCATGGCGGTGAGGTTGAGCTGCCCGGCATAGGACAGCACCCCGACCGTGAGGGTCAGGTTGCCCAGGATCGGCGCCACCGGGAACAGCTCCAACAGCTGTGCCCCGGCCAGGTACAGCGGCACCGGCGGCCCCGGGACGTTGGTGACCGAGAGGTTCACGAACCGCTGGTGAGGCTGGAACCGGTAGGAGGCGCGCTGCACGACGGGCAAGCTCAGGATTCCCGACGCGCTTTGCGGACGGGCCTGCTGCTTGCGGGCGGCCGTCTCGCCGGCGATCAGCTCCAAGCGGCGGACCGGGTTGGGCTCGCCCAGCGGCAGCGGCACCACCATGTAGCCGATCTGGTTGCCGCGGGCCTGCCCGGGCTGCTCGTGGTGCAGCGAGATGGGCACCATCACCCGCAGCACCAGCCTGTCGATGTCCTCGCCGCGGCCGGCCAGGAGCTGGCGTAGGCCGCCGGCCACCGCCGCCAGGACCACGTCGTTGACCTTGGCGTGGTGGGCGTGGGCGTCCTGCTTGGCCACCTGCAGGCGGCTGCGCACGATGGCCAGCCGGCGCTCTGAGCCGATCCGGCGGTTGAGGCTGGTGCGGGGGGCACGCTCGGCGAAGAACTCCCGCAACGCGCCCTGTGAGGCCTCCCGCGGCCGGCTGGCATGGCCAAGGCGTGACAGGCCGCGACCGAGCCCCCGCAGGCGCCGGCGCAGGTTGTCGCCCAGCAACGCGCCCGCCGAGGGGATCGGGGCCGGCGTCCACGGCGCCGGGACCGGGGGCGGCGCATCGGCGTCCAGGTCCAGCAGCGCCCCGAAGACCGCCACCCCCGCCACCCCGTCGGCCAGGGTGTGATGGGCGCGCAGGAAGACGCCGACCTGCTGGTCGGGCAGGCTAGGCAGCAGCCAGAGCTGCCACAGCGGCCGGGTCGGATCCAGCCGCCGCTGATACAGCTGGGCGCAGGCTTGCAACAGCTGGGCCTCATCCCCCGGAGGGGCCAGCGGCTGGACCCGGACGTGGTCGGCCAGGTCAAAGAATTGGGCGTCGACCCACAGCGGCCAGCCTAACCCCAGTCGGGGCCGGTACAGCAGCTGCCGGAAGCGCGGGACCAGCTGCAGTCGCGGCTCGATGTGTCGGCGGATGTGGTCGATCCGGATGTGGCCGTCACCGTCCAGCAGCCGGGTGCCGTCGAGGGTGGCGAGGGCGCCGATGTCCTGCGACCAGCCGAAATCATCGGTCCACAGTGTGAAGAGGTCTTGTGCGGTCAGGCGGTCCATGTAGCGTGGTTCGGCCATGTCACCCACCCCCTCCTGTTCTCCCCGACCTCTTACCGCTGGGAGCTAGCGTGTGACAGAGGCGAAGGGCCCCTCCAAGCTGGGTCCTTTGGGGTAGGTGAGTGTCAGGGTCGGACGTCC